>DASZYN010000454.1:0-1992 GCA_035545435.1 Acidobacteriaceae bacterium
TCTTTCTCATCGCCGGCGTCCTCACCGGCGCTGCCGTTCTGCGCGCTGGATTCCGTATTTTTGTGGGCCTGGGCGACTCCGGGCCGGTCGACGAATCCGCGAAAGTCGACGAAGGGCCAGAAACCAGGGAAGAGCAGAATATTTACTGGTTTTTGTTTGTCCCGGCGCTGGTCTGTCTCGGCTCGGCGGTTGCGCTGGCGTTCTGGCCGGCGTTCGCCAATGGGGTGCATTCCTGCGCAATTCGGTTCATGGATTTTCGCAGCTATGCCCATGCGGTGTATCAGCGGGCCACACCTCAGTCTCTGCTGGCCGCTCCCCAGCTTCATGGGGGGCTTGCAGTTCTGCTCGCGGTCTTACGCCCTCTGCTCGCGGCCGGTATCGCTCTCTGGGCTGTCTATCGTATTCGGGTGCCTCGGGCGCTGCGCTGGCCTTCTCACCTGGAGGGTCCGCTGCGTCCCCTCCGTGAACTGCAGAGTGGACACCCGGGCGACTATGTCGCCTGGCTCACGGTTGGGTTTGCTGCTCTTGGGGGGGTCGCTTTCTGGCTGGGTCTTCGATAAAGAAGAACAATCGCGCGTCGGTCGTCCCGATCTGGGCGCTGAACGCCGATAACTGAAGGCGGTCTTACGCGCTCTGGCGCTCGTCGGCCTGCCGCAGCAGTTCCAGATCCGATTCGTGCGCCAGTTTTTTGGCCGGTGTCTGGTTGCCGCTGAGCAGCACCACGTACATGTCCTGGAGGTAGGCGAGCTTCCGATCGACCACACCGATTGCCTGCCCTTGCTTTACACGAACCTGCTGTCCTTCTGCGAATGCCATGCGCAGAATCTTCTCCGGATTTGGGCGGCGGAACAATAGCTCGATGGAGACACCCTCCATCCCTCCAGGGGATACGCAGCGGGGCATTACCACATGCCCCTGAAGTTGGGTTACTACGGTCCTATTTCCATTTTCCGAGGGGCTTAACTCCCTGTGCGAACCGTCACATCCCTGATCGGGGCGCAACCTCAACAATATTCCGTGACTTCCACGATCGAGATTCCCGCCGCCAAACCGCCTTTGCTCCCGATCAGCGCCATCGCCCACAAGCTCGGCCTGCGCGAAAGCGACTACGATCCGCTCGGCCCCTGGTTCGCCAAGCTCCATCTCGATCTGCTCCGCGATCCCTCTCGCCCGCCGCACGGCAAGCTGATTCTGGTCGCCGCCACCACTCCCACCACCTCCGGCGAAGGCAAAACCGTCACCTCCATCGGACTCGTGCAGGGCCTCGAGCGCATTGGCAAAAAAGCGATCATCACCTCCCGCGAGCCCTCTCTCGGCCCGGTCTTCGGGATGAAAGGCGGCGCAGCGGGTGGCGGTCTCTCGCAGATCGAACCCAGCCAGAAGGTCAATCTGCATTTCACCGGCGACTTTCACGCCATCACCTCGGCCCACAACCTGCTCGCCGCCCTGATCGATGCCCATCTCTTCCACGGCAACGATCTCGACATCGACCCCGCGAGCATCTCCTGGCCGCGCGCCATGGACATGAACGATCGCGCTCTCCGCCGCATTCTTATCGAGATCGACGGCAAGCGGGACGGCGCCAGTCGCCGCACCGGCTTCGTCATCACCGCAGCCTCGGAGATCATGGCCATCCTGGCTCTGGCGCGCGACCGTAACGACCTCCGCCGACGCCTCGCCCGCATCGTCATCGGCGCGACCCGCAATGGCAAGCCCGTCACCGCCGACGACCTGCACGCCACGGGCGCCATGATGGCGCTGCTCGCCGACGCGATCGAGCCCAACCTGGTCCAGACCAGCGAAGGCACGCCCGCGCTCGTGCACGCCGGCCCCTTCGGCAACATCGCCCACGGCACGTCGAGCATCATCGCTCAGCAAATCGGCCTCCGCCTCGCCGACTACGTCGTCAACGAAGCCGGCTTTGCCGCGGACCTCGGGGCGGAGAAGTACATCGACATCGTCATGGGCGCCTCCGGCTCGAGTCCTTCAGCT
>DASZYN010000455.1:0-3843 GCA_035545435.1 Acidobacteriaceae bacterium
TGGCAGAACCAGGTGAGCTCGCCGCAGAACCAGAAGATTGAGAACGACGGCAACGCGACGCTGACGTTCTCGGCGATGGCGCCGGATGCAAATGCGGCAGTGGCGTCGAGCGGAACGACATGCGCGACGACCAGCAGCGTAGCGGTGGATGGGAGCTGCGTGGTCGCGGCGGAGTTTGCGCCAACCAGTGCGACGCTGACGAATCCGCTGGTGGGGAATGTGAACCTGACCGGGGACACGGCGAATTCTCCTCTGGATATCTCCGTTGTGGGCCAGGCGCTGGGGCTGAATGGCGCAATCGTGACGCTGACATCGAGCCTGAATCCCGCAGCCTATGGGCAGACCGTGACGCTGAACGTGACGGTGAAGCAGGATCCGAACTCAACGCAGGGAACGCCGACCGGAACCGTGACTTATTCGGATACTTTCCAGGGAGTAACCACGACGCTGGGCACTCCGACGCTGAACGGCAGCGGCAACGCGAGTCTGCAAATCAGTACGCTGGCGGTGGGAACGCATGTGATCACCGCGCACTACGGCGGCGATACCTATTACAGCGCTTCGGATTCGAACCCGCTGTCGCAGGTCGTGCAGGAACAAGTCACCGTAGTGGTGACGAACATCAGCGGCGGCAATCCGTCGGCCTACGGCGCGATGGTAACGTTCAGCGCGGCGGTGAGCGTTTCGGGCGGGATTCCGGTTTCCGGCGCCGTGTCGTTCTACAACGATGGAAATTATCTGGGCAGCGGAACGCTGGGCGGCAATGTTGCGACCTATTCAACCGCAACGCTGCCGGTGGGGAGCAATTCCATCACGGCGAGTTACACCGACACGAACAATGTGACGGGCACTTCTTCGGTACTGACGCAGGTGGTGAAACAGAACACGGCGACTGCGCTGACCGCGAGCGTGAACCCGGTGATCCATGGCATGCCTGTAATGTTCACCGCGGTGGTGACGGCGACGGGGACGACGGCGCCGACAGGCACGGTGACGTTCTACGACGCGACCACGCAGATCGGGACAGGAACTCTGGCGGCTTCAGGGACGACGACTGCGGTTGCGACCTTCCAGACTTCAACGCTGGCAGCAGGAACGCATTCCATCACGGCCTCGTATGGCGGGGACGCGAACGACTTCACCAGCACGTCAGCGGCGCTGAGCGAGACGGTGAACATCGCCACTTCGACGACGACGCTGGCGGCGAGTGCGAATCCATCGATTGCCGGGAAGGCACTCACGCTGACGGGAACGGTGAGGACGAATGGCGGCACGGCTGCCGGCACTGTGAATTTCTACAACGGAGCAGCGCTGCTGGGATCGGGAACGCTGAATGGCGCGGGGGTGGCGACGTTTACCACGTCAACTCTGGCGGTAGGGAGCTACTCGATTACGGCGAACTACGCGGGTGATGCAAACGACACCGGCAGTAGTTCGGCGGTGCTGGCGCTGAGCGTGATCCAGGCAACCACGAGTGTGAGGCTGGTGGCGAGCAGCGCCTCGGTGCAGGTGACGGCGCCGGTGACCTTCACCGCGACGGTGACCGGCAACGGCGGCGTGCCGACGGGCAGTGTGACGTTCATGGATGGGGCCAATACGCTGGGCTCGGTCGCGGTGAACGCGGGCGGCGTGGCCGCCTACACTACGTCCTCGCTGGGGGTGGGAACGCACACGATCACGGCTGTCTACGGCGGTGACACGAAGGATGGGGGAAGCACGTCATCGGGAGTCACAGAGACGGTAACGGCATACGCGACGCAGACATCGCTGGTGGCTTCGGCGACCAGCATAAACACGGACCAGGAACTGACTTTGCTGACGACAACGACATCGAGCAGCGGCGGAGCGGTGACGGGGACGATCACGTACATGAACGGAACCACGACCCTGGGAACGGCGACGGTGGGCGCCAACGGAGCGGCGACCTTCACCCTCAATCCACCAGCCGCCTCGTACAGCATCACGGCGCACTACAGCGGCGATGCACTCAACGCGCCATCGGTTTCGAATGCGGTGAGCGTGCATGTGGCGCAGGCGACGGAGTTCACCATTGGGCTGAATCCGACATCGATGAGTCTCCCGACCACGAAAGCGGGGCAACTGACCATCACTCTGGGGTCGCAGAACGGCTTCTCCGACAAGATGGCTCTGGGATGCAACTCGCTGCCGTATTCGGTTTCATGCAACTTTTCGAATAACGACATCAACCTGAGCGCGAACGGAACGGCGTCGGTCACGATGACGGTGGATACGAATTCGCCACTGGCTTCAGGAGGACAGGCGAAGAACGAAGGACTGTTCGGCAGCGGAGGCATGCTGGCGGCGTGGATTCTGCCGGGCGCGGCGCTGTTCGGATTCGCGTTTCGGCGATTCCGGAAGAATGCGGCGGTGCTCCGGGTGCTGATGGTGCTGGCGATGCTGGCCGGGACGACATTCCTGATGACGGGCTGCGGCGGGTTTTCTCTGAGCAGCGCGAAACCGGGGAACTATGTGATTCAGGTAACGGCGACCGGGACGCAGACCGGCGTCACGCACGTGGCCAATCTGACGCTGACGGTGACCCAGTGAGCGGAGGGGGCAACAGGATGCCACGCAGGGGGATCGCCTGGAGCTTCGCGGCGGTTCTGTTGCTGGCCGGGGTTTGCAGTGCGCGCGCGCAATCGCCGGAGTCGGCCGTGGGGGATTGGTCGTCGCTGGCGGTTGGCGGCAGTTTCAACGCATCGCGCATCCAGTACGGGCAGCGCTGGCTGCTGGGCGGCACTGCGTTCGTCGATGCGAACTTCACGTGGCGATTTGGAATCGAAGGGGAGACGAACTGGGAGGTGCTGCGGCAGTTCGAAAAGATACACGCGACGACGTATCTGGTGGGACCGCGGTACCAGTTTTCCGCCATAGGGCAGAACGCGCAGTGGCGGCCCTATGTGAAGTTTTTGGCGGGCGACGGATATTTCAATTTCCCTTATCACTACGCGTGGGGGAACTATTTTGTGATGGCGCCGGGCGGGGGCGTGGACTACCGGGTGAACTCGCGCATCCGTCTGCGCGTGGTGGATATGGAGTATCAGTACTGGCCTGGGTTCACGTATGGGTCGATGACGACGTTCAACGTGAGCACGGGCGTGCGGTATCGGATTCGGTGAGAACTCGCGCCGTCCAACCAGGCGGCCGGGAAGAGAAGGGCTCGAGTCGTGCTTCTGCAAGGAGTGAGGTTCTATGCCTGAGTTCCTTCGACGTGTGCAGTTCCTTGCTGTTCTTTTTGGTGAGGTAGTTTGCATCCTGGGGGCAACCCCAGCCCCTGCCCAGAATGTGCCCGCGCCTGCACCGCCACATCCCAGTGAGGCGGTTATGTCGAGCGGGGTCGGGCCATTCATGGCGGGGACGAGTCAACTGGAGATGTTCGCTGCATTCCTCCGAGAGATTGGCGCCGGGGAACTGGCGGCGAGCCAGGACACGATCACGGGACGCCAGCAGCCGCGCGTCAACTGGACGATGGTGAACCGGACCACGATCGGCCTCAGCGACGGGGAGTGGAAGACGGCCTACGGGATTTTGATTGACGGCAGCCAGCAGGTGTCCGAGTGGAGCGACCAGATGCAGGACGCGCTGGGCTGGCGGAATGGGCGGTTCGAGGCGGACGCCGCGCAACAGGCAGCCCGAAAGGCCAAATTCGAACGATTGAGTGCGCGCGGGGACACGATCGTGGAACAAACGATGCTTCGGCTTCGCCGGCAACTGGGTAACGAGGCTTTCAGCAAGCTGGACACATTCGTCAGCCATCGCGAAAGCGGCGGGAGAAGCGTGGATCGAGGGCCAATCCGCAAAGGTCCGGTGGAAACGGCGCAA
>DASZYN010000456.1:0-9926 GCA_035545435.1 Acidobacteriaceae bacterium
CGGAGGTGCGAGAGGAGGAGTCGAGGGCGACGCGGGCGACTCCCGACATGTCTTCGGGGGCGATTCCGTCGGGATGGCGGACGACGAGGAGGATGGAGCGGACGCGGTCTTTGGACGCGATGGTGCAGCCGGGGATGACGGCGAGCGACGGGGTGAAGGCGAGGGCGGAGACGGGGACGAGGCCGATGTCGGCGTCGCCGGAGGCGAGTTTGGTGGCGCATTCAGCGGGGGTGTCGGAGGTGAGGGCGTAGCGCTGGGCGAGGCGGGAGCGGTCGGGCTCGTGCTCGAAGCTCCACATTAAGGGCGCGGGATTGAGGAAGTGGATGGCGGAGACGCGGAGGCGAGTGTGGGGCACTGGGTAGTTTAGCAATGGGCTTTGGTGATCACGAGGACGACGGTTCTATTTGATCGCAAAGGCGCATCAGGTGGTTTTGCCGCCCAGGCAGTGCCTCAGCAGCTTCTCTATTGTGGGCGATCACCGAAGCACCGAGCCTGATTGCCTATACTGTCACGGCGGGGGGCTGGGAATTGTTACACCTGCTACAGCGGCACCGATTGCCCATCAAAGCCCATTTGGCGTCTTCCCTCGTTCTGGCCTATGCCCTTCCCGAAAATGTGCTGCAACCCTTTTTGACGCCAGGGCTGGAGCTCGACACTTATCGCGGCTTCGGATTTCTGGCGATCGCCATGGTGCAGACACGCGAGCTGCGTCCTGCGTTTCTGCCCCCTGGCTTCGGGTTGAATTTCTTTCTGACCGGGTACCGCATCTTCACACGATATCGGACATTGGGGGGACGGTCGTTGCGCGGATTGCGCATCCTGCGGAGCGATACTGATCGCAGATCGATGCGGACGCTGGGGAATTTGCTTACGCATTACGGTTATGAGCTGTCTCGTTGTCGCGTCCTGCAAACGGAGAACAGTTACCAAGTAGAAATCTGCACGCCAAAGGGCGATGCGGACCTGAAGGTGGTGGCGGATCTTGCGACCGAGCCTCAATCTCCGCCACCCGGGTCGCCTTTTGCTGACATGCGCGAAGCGCGCAAATTCGCGGGACCGCTGCCCTTTACATTCGACTATGAACGACAGACTCATTCCGTCATTCGAGTCGAAGGGGTTCGCCAGGCGTGGAACCCACGCCCAGTTTCCGTGGAGGTGCAACGAAACACCTTTCTCGAAAGGGAGCCGTTTCGTTCCGCGAAGCCGACTCTGGCCAACGCTTTCTATCTTGAGAATGTTCCCTATTCCTGGAAGCCGGGCATTCGGGAAACCCTGCCATGATGAGCAAGGGCGCGAGCGGACGATTCGAAGGGGTCATCAAGATCGTCCGATTCAATGTGCGATTCTACGTGCTCAGTGGGATGGGCATCATCGGCGTTGCGGTTTTGCTCGCTTCGCGGAAGCTGCCGCCGTGGTTGGGTGTGATTCTTCTTTGCGGGGCAGCTGTCGGGGCTTTCTGGACTCTGAGTTCACTTCTTGTCTCGTGGTATGTCTACGACCATGCCGGCGTTACACGTTGGCTATGGCTGCCTGAGCGAATTCCTGCTCCTCCGAAGGTATGGGCGAATATCCATGCCGGTTTGGACGAGTCCACGGCTGTCCTGCGGAATCTGTTTCCGGGGACGGAAGGGTTAGTCGTAGACATCTATGACCCGGCAGAAATGACCGAGCCTTCCATTGCACGAGCGCGAGAGCTGCATCCTGCAACGGAGGACTTCCGGCGCGGCAGATACGATGCTTTGCCCTTGTCCGAAAGTAGCTGCGGTGCTGTCTTCGTGCTGTTCGCAGCTCATGAGGTTCGCGCCCCTGAACATCGCTCGCGGCTGCTGCGAGAGACCCGCCGCGTGTTGGGAGAGGGCGGATATGTGGTGCTGGTGGAACATCTTCGGGACTGGAAAAACTTTATCGCGTTTGGACCCGGATTCCTCCACTTTCACTCCCGCCGAAGCTGGCTCAACGGGATTCGAGAGGCGGGCCTAACGATTGACCATGCCGGACCTGTCACGCCTTTTGTCGAGTGCTTCGTGCTTCGCAAGGGGAGGCCATGAAGCTGAATTTTGCCGAACAACTGCTGGTCAACAATCCTTTTCGCACAGCTGTGCAGAGGTATTACGAAGGTCCTCTGTTGCGCAGATTAGGGGGAGTGGTTTCGGTTGGCACAGTATTGGAAGTGGGCTGCGGGCGGGGTGCGGGAGTTGAGGTGATCCTGCGGCAATTTCGTGCAACACGTGTATTTGGCATTGACCTTGATCCTCTCCAGATCGAACGTGCTCGAAAGCGGCTTCAAGGCAAATACTCTGATCGCGTCACCGTTATGCAGGGAGATGCGGAGCAATTGTCCTTTGCGAATGAAACCTTCGACGCGGTGTTCGATTTCGGTGCGCTCCATCACGTACCGGACTGGCAGAGGAGTATTTCAGAAATCCGGCGCGTTCTTCGACCCGGCGGAACGTTCTTTTTTGAAGAAGTGACGAGAGCTGCTCTCGAACGCTGGATCTATCGAAGATTCCTCGATCATCCAGGGGAAAACCGCTTCAGTGAGGCCGAATTCCTGGAAGAACTGGGGAGACAAGGGATGGAACCGGGCACTCGCCTGAGGCGGACACTGTTTGGCGACATCTTTATCGGGGTTGCAAAGGTTTCCTGATCTGCAGATCCGCTTTATCCCTGCGGGCACGATTTCCCGCGTTCGGTTGTAATTGGCCAGAATCGAGCGTGTTCCTGTCGCCATCGGTAATCTTGACCCCCTGGAAACGAGGAACGTAAGCTCCCGGCAGGTGTCCATGGAAACGCAAAGAAATCTCACGCGGCCGATGGGTTCGCGCGGGGTTGCGCGATGACAACGGCAACTCCCCCATCTGTAACAAGCACTTCTTTTGAAGAGAAGCATGCGTGGCTGGGGTTGGCGCTGACGCCTGGGATTGGGCCACGGCGTTTGCTGCGTGCGGTGGAGCGGTACGGGAGTGCGGCTCGGGTACTGCATTTGCCGCTGACGGAACTGGAGGCGTTGCAGCTTCCGGCCGAGTCGGCGCAGTTTATCTCGGGGGGTGAGGCAGCGCATGCGGCGGATCAGGAGCTGGAGAAGCTGGCGGCCTCGGGTGCGTCGATTCTGACGTGGCATGACGAAGCGTATCCGCTGCGGCTGCGGGAGATCTACGATCCGCCGGCGCTCTTGTGGGTGCGCGGCGATGCGAGTTTGCTGGCGAGACCGAGCCTGGCGGTGGTGGGAACCCGGCATCCGACGCCGTATGGGACGGGGATAGCGGCGAAGCTGGCGCGGGAGCTGGCGATGCGGGGGCTGATCATTTTGAGCGGGATGGCGCGCGGGGTGGATACAGCGGCGCACAAGGGGGCGCTCGAGGCCAAACGGCCGACGATTGCGGTTTGGGGAACCGGGGTGGACGTGATTTATCCGAAGGAGAACAAGTCGCTGGCGGAGCAGATTGTTCAAGGGGGCGGGCTGATCCTTTCGGAATTGCCGATGGGGACGTTTCCGGCGCCGCAGAATTTTCCGAAGAGGAACCGGATCCTGAGCGGGATGAGCGTGGGAGTGCTGGTGATTGAAGCGGCGGAGAACTCGGGGACGCGGGTGACGGCGCGGTGCGCGCTGGAGCAGAACCGGGAGGTGTTTGCGGTTCCGGGGAACGTGACGACGAAAAACGCCTGGGGTCCTAACCTGTTGATAAAGCAAGGCGCAAAGCTGACATCCTGCTGGGAGGACGTGTGGGAGGAGTTGCCTACACAAATAAGGATGGAGCTGGAGCAAAGCGATGGATTTGCATCCACGGCAGGATCTGAGGCATCGTTATTCGAGGAATCACCGCTGCCGCCGTCGGAGGCGCGCGTGCTCGGCGTGCTTCGAATGGATGAAGCACTGCAGATGGATGAAATCCTCGAAAAGCTGGAGCCGGACGTGAGCTCCTCAGAGGTTTTCACAGCGCTGTTCGAGCTGGAACTGGCGGGCCGCATACGGCAACTTCCTGGAAAGAACTACGTCAGGAGTTTGTGAGTTTTGGCTGCCCGGTTGCACGGCTGGGTACGCAATCTGCCCCGGATGTGTAGATTCAAAGCGGTAGTCCATGGTAGCTTCCGGAAGGAAGAAGCCAGAAAGAACTGTGCAGCAGACCGGTGCGACGTGCACGGGGTTGCCGCAGTCTAAGGGAAACGATGAGTAAATCGCTGGTCATCGTCGAGTCGCCCGCGAAGGCGAAGACGATCAATAAGTATCTGGGCAAAGACTACGAGGTGGAAGCCTCCTTCGGCCACATCATGGATCTGCCGAAGCGGGACATTGGTGTGGAGCTGGAGCGGAGAACGTTCGAGCCGACGCTGATCGTGTCTCCGGACAAAGAGAAGGTGGTTGCGAAGCTGCGGAAGATGGCGTCGAAGGCGGACGCGGTATATCTGGCGCCTGACCCGGATCGCGAAGGGGAGGCGATCGCGGCGCATTTGTCGCTGCAGCTGATGCCGGTGGTGAAGGACAAACGGCGCATCCGTCGCGTGACGTTCAACGAGATCACGCAGAAGGCGGTACGCGCGGCGTTCGAAAATGCACGCGATGTGGACGAGAACCTGGTGGACGCGCAGCAGACGCGGCGGGTACTGGACCGGATCGTGGGCTATCAAATTTCGCCGCTGCTGTGGGACAAGGTGCGGCGCGGACTCTCGGCGGGTCGCGTGCAGACCGTCGCGGTACGGTTGATTGTCGAACGGGAGCGGCAGATTCAGGAATTCAAACCGGTCGAGTACTGGACCATCGACGCAATTCTTGAAGTGCAGGGTGCGACGAAGGAATCGCAGCTGATCACGGCGCGGTTCATCGGGATCGATGGAGGGCGCGCGAAGGTTGAGGGTGTGAGTGCACCCGCGGTGGGCAGCGAGCAGGAAGCGCGCGCGATCATCGATGCGACGACAAAAGCCGCGTGGAGCGTGGCGTCGGTCGATAAGAAGGAGCGGAGGAGCAATCCGTATCCGCCGTTTATTACCAGCACGCTGCAGCAGCAGGCAGCGGCGCGGCTGGGATTCAGCGTGAAGCGCACGATGGGTGTGGCGCAGCGGCTCTATGAGGGCGTGGATCTCGGGCCCGATGGGTCGATTGGACTCATCACTTATATGCGTACCGATTCCACGCGGGTTTCGCCGGAAGCGATCACGGCAGTTCGGGAGTGGATTGGCAGGAAAGTCGGGAGCCAGTATTTGCCGACGCAGCCGAACGCGTATCGCTCGAAGAAGGATGCGCAGGATGCGCACGAGGCGATTCGGCCAACCGATCCGGGGCTGCATCCGAACAAGATTCGGCGCTACCTGAGCGACGAGCAATACAAGCTCTACAAGCTGGTATGGGAGCGTTTCGTGGCTTCGCAGATGGTGCCGGCGATCTACGACGTGACGACGGTGGAGATCGATGCGAAGAATCAGAAGACGTATAACTTCCGCGTTTCGGGATCGGTGCTGAAGTTCGATGGATATCTGAAGATTTACGATCCGGAAGAAGACGACGAAGAGGATCTGCCGGAAATTCCGATGGGCGCAAAGCTGACGCTGGCGACTCCGGAGCATCTGTCGGGCATTGCGGCGCAGGAGCGTGCGACGAAGCTGGCACATGCGCGGCGGCGGTACGACCAGGACATTGCCAGGATTCAGGCGCGCAATGAGGAGACGGGCGCCGGCGAGAAGACCGAGGAGATTCCTGCGTTTGTCGAGCCGGAGATCGAGGTAGCATCGCGGCCTTCGGCGGTGCATGCACAGGGCAAGGCCACCGAGCCGCCGCCACGCTACAACGAAGCTTCGCTGGTGAAGGAGCTGGAAGAGCGGGGCATTGGGCGGCCGTCGACGTATGCATCGATCATCACGACGATTCAGGACCGCGAGTACGTGACCAAGGTTCCGCCGACGGGGCGGGGCGGACGGTTCGTTCCCACAGAGATCGGCACCGTGGTGACGAATCTGCTGGTGAAGAACTTCCCGTACATCTTCGATACGACGTACACGGCGAAGCTGGAAGAGGAGCTGGACGAGATTGAAGATGGCACGGAGAAGTGGACCGATCTGCTGAAGGGCTTCTACGGGCACTTTGAGGAAGAACTGAAAAAGGCCGAGAAGCACATGGAGAACGTGAAGCGGATGGAGAAGGCCACAGATGAGAAGTGCGATCTGTGCGGCTCGCCGCTGATTCTGAAGTGGGGCAAGTTCGGCAGCTTCTACGCGTGCAGTGCGTACGCGAAGGAAAAGCCCGTGCCGGTGACGGCGACAGGCTGGAAGAAGGAGCCGAAGAAGGTTCTGTCGCGCGTCGAAGCGAAACTGAAGTATCCGATGCTGGTGAAGACGACCGAGAATGACGAGTCGACAACCGTTGAAGTGAAGGACAAAGCTGAGCTGAAGTCGGCGCTGGACAGTGTTGTTGGCACCGGCCGCAAGGTCAGCGTAGAGCAGGTGAGCTGCGGATTCACGAAGGAGCACTACGAGGCCAAGCCGGATCTGCAGAATGGGGAGCAGGCTGCGCCTGCTGAAGAGTACTGCGAGAACTGCGGCAAGGTGATGGTGCTGCGGCGCGGACCGTTTGGGGCATACATGGCGTGCCCGGACTACAACGCCGATCCGCCGTGCAAGACGGTGCGGCGTCTCAGCCAGAAGCAACAGCAAAAGCCAGCGGTGCCGCTGGACGAGAAGTGTCCGAAGTGCGGCAAGCAGCTGGTGCTGCGCACGGGAACGTATGGGGAATTCGTCTCGTGCTCCGGCTATCCGAAGTGCAAGTACATTAAGCAGAATCTGATTGAAGGACTGAAGTGCCCGAAGTGCGGCGAGGGAGACATTGCCGAGCGCAAAGCGCGGACCGGGAATGTGTTCTGGGGCTGCACTCGTTATCCGAAGTGCGACTTCACGTCGAATCTGAAGCCGGTGGCGCAGAGCTGCCCGCAGTGCGGATCGCCGTACGTGGTGGAACGGGTGATGGATGGCGGCCTGTATCTGGTATGCCCCAATAACAAGGAGATGATGCCGCGGCGGCGTCCGCGGAAGGGGCAGAAAGCGGAGGAGGCGCTGAACGCAGTCGAGTGCCACTTCAGCGAGCGTGTCGGGGATGCTCCGGCTCCGGAGAAGGCGGCCATGCCGACGGCGGCAACACATGGACCGGTGGTGGAGGAAGAGCAGCCGGTTGGGTGAGAGCAGCTAAGGGCCTGTTAGCAAGGAGCGGTTAGCTAAGAAGCGGTCAGCTGAAAAGCGGTTAGCTAAAAGCGTTCAGCTTGATGGGGCCGTTGCGGGATCCGCTGGCACAGGATGGACCGAAAGAGTCACTGGGAAACCATTCACCGGGAGAAGCCGGCGGATGCGGTGAGTTGGTATCGGCCGCATCTGGATGTGTCGCTGCGGTTGATCGAGGAGGTAGCTCCGGATCGGTCGGCTGCGATTCTCGATGTTGGCGCTGGACAGTCGACGCTGGTCGATGACCTTCTTGAACGAGGCTACGAGCGGATCACCGTCCTGGACATTGCGCAGGCTGCGATTGACGGGAGCCGAAAACGGGTGGGCGCGCGAGGGCACGTTGTTCGCTGGCAGGTGGGCGATGTTCGTACGATTGAACTGCAGCCAGCGGCCTGCAACGTCTGGCATGATCGCGCGGTGTTTCATTTTCTGACGGCTGCAGCGGATCGCGCGGCTTATGTGCGGCAGGCGGGCCGAGCCCTGAAGCCGGGAGGGCATCTGATCCTCGGTGCGTTTGCGGTCATGGGACCGGGGAAGTGCAGCGGGCTGGATGTGGTGCGCTATGATGCTGCCACCCTGGAGAAGGAGTTTGGATCAGGGTTCCGGTTGGTGAAGACGGTAGAAGAGGAGCATCGGACGCCGTCAGGGGTGACGCAGCCATTTTTGTATGGCTGTTTTCGGATCGAATCGCCTTAGCCGATGCATCGAACGGAGAATTCGGGCGCAGAGAATTTGAGAGCGATTCACCGTTCGCTTTGTGGCCGGGCCGGATCATGGTGGGTGCGTTCGAGATGGAGGCAATCACAGTGATGTTCCACGCCGACGCTTTGCGTCTACTCAGCAGACGACATAAAAGAGCGATACCTCTGCTGCTTTTGAGTGCGGTGATCGCGGCCGTGCCGGGATGGGCGCAGGGACCGCCGTACCAGACGGACGATCCGGTGCCGGTGGACCTTCATCACTACGAGTTCTATATCTTCGGCGTCACCGACGGAACGCCGGTGGAGATGGATGCGGCAGGACCGGCGTTTGAGTTTAACTGGGGAGCGATTCCGCGAGTGCAACTGCATGCGGTTTTGCCGTTTGGCGTGATCGCGCCGCTGCACCATCCTGCCTACGCACCGGACCAGGGACAGGGGCCGACAGAGTATGGGCTCATCGATATGGAACTGGGGGCGAAGGTCGCCTGGATCAAGGAAAGCAAATATGTGCCGCAGATCGGCACGTTCACGATGTTCGAGATGCCGACGGGGAATTACGACAAGGGACTTGGCATTGGGAAGGTCTGGTACAAGCTGCCGGTGTGGATGCAGAAGAACATCGGCCCATGGCTTTTGGATGGCGGCGCGGGGGAGACGGTGATTCCGCAGGAGGATTTTCACGACTTTCCCTACGGCGGGTTCCTGGTGAAGTACAAGTTTGGCGAGCGGCTTGAACTGGGTGGGGAGATTTTCTCGCATGGGGCAGAGGGCATGGCTCCCCCGCAGTATCAGGCTTCGACGATGGTCGACCTGGGCGGGTACTACCACTTCAAACGCAATCCCAACGAACAGTTCTTATTTTGCTATGGGCATTCGGTAGCGGGACAGACGGAGAACTACGCGTACGTGGGAATGTACTGGACGTGGGGCAGGGACGATCAGAGCGGCGCCTCTCCAGGGTTCCTGCGGGATGCGTTGGCACAGCCTGGAATGCCGTAGAAATCTGCCAGATTCATCCGCGATGAAAAGAAAGGACCCGCTGGAGCGGGTCCTTTTCGATTTGAGAATGAATTGAGACTAGGGCAGGTAGTAGCGCATGGAGGTCTCGACGAGATTGTCGGTACCCTTCGCGTTGCCACCGGGATTGGTGGTCCCTCCGTTGCCGGACCAGAGGTTGCGGGTGAAGTAGCTGTACTGGATGCCGTAGCGGAAGCGGCCTTTGGGACCGTTGTAGAAGTTGTACCACCAGCCGGCAGTGGCTTCCTGAACGTCCTTGTTGTTGCCGGAGCAGGAGGCGGTTCCGGCAGGAGCATAAGAGCCGGTGCCTACCGCTTCTGTATTGCAGCCGGACATGTTGGCGGAATAGAGGCCGTAGCCAGTGGTGCCGTGAATGTCGCGGCTCACGTAGTCACCGCCGTAGTTGAGGTAGATGCTCAGGCGCTTGGTGGGATTCGCCTCCAGCGTGCTGAGTGCGGAGAAGCCGTGAATCGGGGAGATCGTCCCATCGGGACGGAAGGCGATGTCCGCTATGGTCGAGTCACCCATGCGGCCGATGCCCTGTCCCCAGAGCCCCTTCAGGCCGAGGCTGACGGTCTTCTTCGCCATGGGAACGCGGAAGCCGCCACCGATGCCGCCGCCGGTTGCCGTGTCGTTATAAGCTCCGGCAGAACTCGCGGGCGTGGCTGTTGCGTTGGGGTAGATGCGATTGCGGAAGAAGCGGCCGACGCCGAAGACCTCCCAGTGTCCCCAGCCGGGCTCGAAGGCCATCTTGGCCACGACTTCCGGAGCGCGGTTGAAGGAGTAGTTTGCGGTCGAGTTATACAGGCCGCCGCCGACGCCGGGTGAGCCGAGGAACTGATTGCCGCCGCCGCTGCCGCCAGGGAGAGCCTGATCGTTTTCAAGCGAGAAGCCGAGCCAGGTTTTGTTTCCCCAGCCTTTGGCAACGCGAAAGCCGTACTGGCGGTTCCACACGAAGCCGGCGGTGTACTGCGGATCGATGGTGCCGGGCAGGATTTCGGTTCCGTT
>DASZYN010000457.1:0-2349 GCA_035545435.1 Acidobacteriaceae bacterium
TTTCAAACCGCCGACTTCGCAGAGTGCGTACTCGGCGGTCAGCCAGGCGACGGCTTGTGCAGAGGCCTGGGCAACGCCGAGACCTGCCGGCAGTCGAACCGTCAACGCACTGGAGGCGACCACTTCGCTTGAAAAGCAACCCGCTGCGATGGCGACAACTTCATCGCCAGCGCGGAATTCCGCGACCTCTGCACCGACTTCAACGATGACTCCCGCGCAGTCGGTACCCATGGGCGCCTGGAGATCGACGACGCCGGAGGCCTGCAGAACATCGCGGAAATTGAGAGCCGTGGAATAAACGGCAATGCGGACCTCGTCCGGGGCTAATTCCCGTCGTGTTGCCGGCTGATAGTGGAGCGTGTCGATTCCGCTTCTACCGGTCAGCTCGACGTTGGCCAGAGGCGACACTTCGAGGGGCGCAAGGCGGGTTGTCGATCGACCTCCCTTGCGCAACGAGATCCAGGGCTCGTCGTTGTCGGTGTTCACTTCCGAAGCGATCAAGGCAGCATCGTACTCCGGATCCTCTCCTGTGACCTCGATGCGCGTGCAACGCAGCTCGGGACGTTCGGAGGCGATTCCCGTTGCGAGGCCTGCCGAGATAGTGTCGATCAGGCTTCCCGAATGGCCAGGCACTGGGATGGCGCTGCGGGTGACGACATAGAGTCGCAGGGCAGAGGCGAAATTCGTCATCGCCGTGGAAGTGCTGAGAAGAGATCGAACCTGATCTGTAGCGGATTCTGTGATGCCGGCTGCGGCTTCGGGTTGATGGGGCGCGACCCACACGACGGCGTCAGCGACAATCTGCTGTAACGAGGACATGTCCGCTGCCGTCACCAGCCGCGCTCGCAATTTCACTGCAATTTTTTCGGCGAGCTCATCCTCTCCGATCACAATAACGGAGCGCTCTGCAGAGACGCCTCCGGCGAGAAGGAGTTCCTGATAGGCAAAGAGCCCGTGCCCGGTTGCCGGCACGGCACGCACGTCGGCAAATCCTTCGTCGAGGAGCACTTGCTTCCAACGTCCCGCCGGCAGTGCGGGATGATCGGGGCGGAGATCGCGATCGGTGAAGCGCCACCACTCTTCGAGCAAACCGACGGTGAGATCGGACCAGCGTTGTTTTCCGATGACCTCTGTGATCAGCAGATGACCATCTCCGGTTAGTAGGTTCCTGAGGCAACGCAGGGTCGCGCGAATGTCCGATGTGGCATGAAGGACATTTACGGCGAGAATGACGTCGAAGCGGCCGGAGATCGCCTGTGCCGCAGCATCCTGTTCCAGGTTGAAGGTCTGTGCGCGGAAGAATGGCTCAGTTCCGATGCGTTCCTGGGTCCGGCGGACCAGAAGAGGAGAGATATCGGTGAACAGGTATTCCTGAGGAACGACCTGAACTTCGCGAAGAGAGCCAAGAACCACCTCTGTGGTCGCACCAGTTCCTCCTCCAACTTCGAGAATGCGAACGGCGCCATTTTTCGCTTTGGCAAGCCGAACTACTGCTTCCGCCACCATGTTGTTGTAGATCTTCGCCGGCAGAGAGCCGCGATAAAGCTGCTCCATCTCGTCGCTCGAACCGCCGGGAAAGACCAGTTCCCTGCCTTCGATCTCGCCGGTGAGGACATCGGCGAGCGCCGCTCCGCAGCGTCTCAGAAGAGAAATCTCTGTCGATCCCTGTGGGAACCGTTGTTTGAGACTTTGAACCTGCGCTTCTGCCACCGGCCGTGGCGTGGCAAGGAATCTGCAGAGGTCCCCGTCCTGGACGACAGCTCCGGCTTCTTTGGCAATCTCGAGCATGCGCCGCAGGAGAGGCCGATGTTTGGGTGAGACATGCCAGCGTCGCTCGAGTTCCTGATGGCTGAGCCGTCTTTCGGCCTCCGGCCAGCCCAGTTTCAGGAACGCCTCACAGACATAAGCGGCCGAGAGCGCCTCCATCTGCTCAAAGAGTGCAACATAGTCGCCCGCATCCTTTTGCGCCGCGCGATCCGGGATGGATGCGTTCAGTTCATTGGCCAGCTTTGCCATCCGATCAGCGGACAACTCTGCCGGTTCCCATTCGAGCCGGTAGAGTGGAACCGTCTGCGGCCGCTCGCTCTTCCGCCGGAACCGGAGTTGCGAGATTTGCAGAATAACGGAACCATCGAGGGCGGTGACGAGGATGGTTGCGGAAATGTTATCGGCGTCGAGCCGTGCGATTCGTACCCAGCTGCGGACCGTCTCCGGCATGGACCGGAAGACTTCGATTCGTTCCATGCTCATCGGCAAATAGAGAGCTTCCGGCTCACCGATTGCCGCAGCGACCTGGATGCACGCGTCCAAAGCCCATGGAGCGAGCTCCCAATTTCCATTTGTATCTGT
>DASZYN010000458.1:0-2794 GCA_035545435.1 Acidobacteriaceae bacterium
CATCCAGCGCCGACGCATCCTTCCCGCCGGCCTCCGCCATGTCCGGACGGCCGCCGCCCGATCCGCCCACCTTCTTCGCGATCTCGCCGACGACTTTTCCCGCCTGCACTTTGCTGGTCAGGTCTTTCGTGACGCCAACGATGAGGGCCACTTTGCCATCCTCCTGTGCGCCGCCCAGCACAACGACGCCCGACCCCAGCTTGTTGCGCAAATTGTCGACGAGCGTCCGCATCTGCCCGCGGTCCAGCCCATCGACGCGCTGCGCGAGCACCTTGAATCCCGCAACATCGACGGCCTGATCCGCCGCGCCCGACACGCGCGACGCCGCCGACTTCATCCGCGCCTCATCCAGCTCCCGCCGCAGCTTCTTCAGTTCCTCTTCCTGCGCGGACAGCCGCTGGCGGAGCGCATCCGCGGGCGATCCATCGGATGGCCCCAGCTGCGAGGCAATCTGCGCGACCTCGAAGCCCTTGCGAAACTCGCTCAGCGCGCCGAGTCCGGTGACGGCTTCGACGCGCCGCACGCCCGACGAGACCGAGCCCTCGCCCAGCAGCTTCACTACGCCGATCTCGCCAGTCGCTCCGGTGTGCGTGCCTCCGCACAGCTCCGTCGAGAAGTCGCCGATCTTCACCACGCGCACCTTCTCGCCATACTTCTCGCCGAACAGCGCCATGGCGTGATACTCGTTTACGGCCACGTCGATGGGAACATCTTCGAGCGTCTCCACCTTCGTGTTCCCCAGCGTCTGCCGATTAATGATGTCCTCGATATCCTGCAGCTCCTCATCGGCGATCCCGGCGAAGTGGGAAAAATCGAAGCGCAGCCGATTCGGCTCGACGAGAGAACCTGCCTGCTTGACGTGGGTCCCCAGCACCTCGCGCAGCGCCGCATGCAGCAGATGGGTCGCGGTATGATTCCGCCGCGTCGCATTGCGGAAGTTTGCATCGACGACGGTGTCGAGCTTGTCACCCAACTTCACTGGCTGCCGCAGAATCGCCCTGTGGGCAAATACCCCCTGCACCGGCTTCGTGCATCCATTCACTTCGGCGACGACCGAATTATGGTCATCGGAATAGAGCCATCCCGTGTCGCCGATCTGGCCGCCTGAGTCGGCGTAGAAGCTCGTGCGATCCAGCACGATCTCGACCGCGTCGCCTACCCCGGCTGCGGGAACGCCCTGCCCGTCCTTCACAATGGCCAGGACCTCGGCCCCATCCGTCCGCAGTTGCCGATAGCCTTCGAAGGCGGTCTTTGGCAGATCGCGAAAGACAGGACTCGCGGTCTTTTGCGCGCCGCCCTTCCAGGAAGCACGGGCGCGCGCCTGCTCCTCGGCGCGCGCCGCCTCGAAGCCTTCGAGGTCGAAATGAACGCCCGCATCGCGCGCCGCGTCCATCATGAAATCGAGCGGCAGACCGAATGTCTCGTACAGATGGAACGCGGCCCGCCCATCGAGCTTGCCTTCCGCAATCGCCTGGTCCAGCCGCGCGGTTCCAATCTCCAGCACGCGAGCGAACTGCTTCTCCTCCGCCTCGACTACCTTGGCCACGCGGTCGGCGCTCTCTTTCAGCTCCGGATACGCATCCTGCATCTCGTCCCGTACGGCATAGACCATTTGGGACATGAAGGGCTTTTCCTGGCCGAGGAGTTTTCCGTGACGGATTCCGCGACGAAGAATCTTTCGCAGCACATAGCCGCGCCCTTCGTTGGAGGGAAGGACGCCGTCGGAGATGAGGAATGTTGATGCGCGCGCATGATCGGCGATGATGCGGAGGCTCGCGTTGCCGGTGAGGCTGTGCGCGGACGCAGGGGCTGAAGCCCCGGGTGTTTGGGCCGGCTTTTCGGCACGACTGAAGTCGTGCCCTGATACAAAACCGGTCAGCTCCGCGGCTCGCTCAATCAGGGGCACGAAAAGATCCGTCTCGAAGTTGCTGACGACGCCCTGAAGCACCGCGGCGGTGCGCTCCAAACCCATGCCTGTATCGATGGAGGGCTTGGGCAAAGGGGTCAACGTGTATTCGGTCACCGCTCCCTTCGCATCCTTCACCGCAGAGCGGTCGAACTGCATGAAGACTAAATTCCAGATCTCGACGTACCGCGCCTCGTCTTCCCCAAACGGCCGGTCCACGCCTGGAGTCTCTGCGGCCTCCATGCCCATGTCGTAAAAAATCTCCGAGCATGGACCGCACGGCCCCGTTTCCCCCATCTGCCAGAAGTTGTCCTTGCGCCCGTAGGTGAAGATGCGCTCCTTTGGAACGCCGACGTCCATCCACAGCCGCTCTGCCTCGTCATCGCGCGGAACCTCGGCGTCTCCTTCGAAAATCGTCACGTACAGCTCGTCCTTCGGCAGCCCGTACCACTGCGGCGACGTCACCAGCTCCCATGCATACGCAATGGCGTCCTTCTTGAAGTAGTCTCCGAAGCTGAAGTTCCCCAGCATCTCGAAGAAGGTGTGGTGCCGTCGCGTGAACCCGACATTCTCCAGATCGTTGTGCTTCCCGCCCGCCCGCACACACTTCTGCGATGTCGTGGCGCGCGCGTAGTCGCGCCGCTCCAGGCCCAGAAACACATCCTTAAATTGGTTCATCCCCGCGTTGGTGAAGAGCAGCGTAGGATCGTTGGCCGGCACCAGCGACGACGAGTGCACGCGCCGGTGACCCTTCGTCTCAAAGAACTTCAGAAACATCTCGCGGATGGCCGACCCGGACCACTTACCCGTATTGGTTGAATCTGGCTTACTGGAAGGCATACACCCCGAGTTTACCGGAGCAGGACCGGCCCATTCCTGAACAGACTG
>DASZYN010000459.1:0-3484 GCA_035545435.1 Acidobacteriaceae bacterium
CGGACGGTGAGATTGATCTCTTTGCCGCTCCAGAAGCGCCAGGTGCTGACCATGAGGAAGCCGATGAAGCCGACGAGCAGACCCCAGACAATAGCGAGCCACCAGGTGAAGATGGGCAGGCCGATGAAGCCATGAATGACGGCGGCGACGATGCCGGCGGCGGCGGGGATAGGCATGCCGACGAAATACTTGCGGCCGGGGTGGCCGGGATTTTTCGGAGTGGGATTGACGCTGATATTGAAGCGGGCCAGGCGGCTGGCTCCGCAGAGGAGGAAGAGGAAGCAAACGAAGGCGCCGAACTGAACGAGTTTGAGGCGCAGTTCGTGGGGCATGGCGGCGGGCAGGGAGCGAAAGCCCCAGGCGAAGGCGAGGATGCTGGGAGCGACGCCGAAGGTGATGACGTCGGCGAGGGAATCGAGTTCGCGGCCGAAGTCACTTTCGGTGTTGGTGAGGCGGGCGATGCGGCCGTCGAGGGCGTCGAAGGGAATGGCGAGGCCGATGGCGAGCGCGGCGTAGTCGAAGTGGTGAGGCTGGGAGGCAGATCCTTCGAGGCTTTGCGTGATGGCGAAAAAGCCGGCGGCAATGTTCACAGCGGTGAACATGGAAGGCAGCAGGAACATGCCACGGGGACGGCGGCGGGGCGCGGGGGGATGGAACTTCGAGGCTCCGGTGGGGCGTAGGAAGGTTTGCGGATCGGAATTCATGCCGGCCGGATTCATACGGTGAGCTCCGCGTCGATTGCGGCGAGCATGGGATTGGAGTCGGGGTTGGTGACGCGAGCGACGACGCTGGCCCCGCCACGGACGCGGTCCCCAGGCTGGACAAGGGGCTCGGCGTCACCGGGGAGGAGAATGTCGGTGCGAGATCCAAATTTGATCAGGCCGACGCGCTGACCGCGCTCCAGATAGTCGCCGGGTTTGGGATTGAAGACGATGCGGCGCGCGAGCAGGCCGGCGATCTGAACGAAGGAGACCTGATAACCCTCAATGCAGTCGACGACGGCGAGGTTCTGCTCGTTGCGTACGGCGCATTCAGGATTCATGGCGTTCATGTATTCGCCCTTTTTGTAGCGCACGTCGCGGAGGATGCCTTCGACGGGAGAGCGATTGACGTGAACATCGAACACGCTAAGGAAGATGCTGATACGGAGGCGGGCGCCGTCCGGAGTGTTGATGCGGGCGACCTCGGTGACCTTGCCATCGGCCGGGGAGACGACCAGGCCGCGTTCCCTGGGGATGGTGCGCGCGGGATCGCGGAAGAACCAGAGAAAGAATGCGGCGAGGAGCAGGGGCAGAATCGCCCATTCCCAGTGGCGCGTGGTGAGCCAGAGGATGGCAGCTACCGCAGCGAGGGCCAGTCCGTAGAAATATCCGTCACGCACCATGAGAAGTCAAAAGACCGTCGGACGAGGCCAGAGGCAGTCAGCAGTTTGCGATTGAGCCGGTCACGAAACCTGGAATGCAGGAACCGGCTGCAGGCAACGAACGGGTCGTTCGTCCGAAAGTCTTTTCCATTCTAGAGCCAGATGGGTGAAACAGAAAGGAAGCGGCGCGCGGAAGGCATTACGAACGTGGCAAGGAGGCGGAGTCGGATGTACCGTGGTCTGCGGAGGAAAACAGGTTGACGGCACGATGCGTTTTGGTTGGGGCCTGCATGGCGGGCCTGCTGGGCGGGCTTGCGGCGGCGCAATCGATGGCCGGATATCGCGGGTTACCGTTTGCGGACAGCCGGTATCCAGGGGGAGCGCAGACGATTCCGGGGCGGGTGGAGTGCGCCCGGTACGATCGCGGCGGGGAAGGTGTGGCTTATCACGACGCCGACGCGGCCAATCACGGGAGCGGGGAGCTGAATCCGCTCGATGGGAACTACTACAACGAGTTTCGAAAAGACGAGGGCGTCGACACGTCGTACACGAAATTCCGCGACACGATCGACAACAGCCCCTGGGATCGGGTGCGGGTGGAGGAGAACCAGCTCTACGTGGGCTGGACGGAGCCTGGGGAATGGTTCAACGTGACCGTGGACGTGGCCCGGGCGGGTACCTATGTTGCCGATCTGCTTTACACGTCGAATCGGGGCGGGAGCATCGCGCTCGATGTCAACGGAAAAGACGCGACAGGCGCGCTTACGATTCCGACGACGTATGACGCGGGGGATCCGATCGCCTGGAGGCAATGGCACCACTGGAATCTTGCGAAGAACCTGGTGAAGGTGCAGTTGCCGGCTGGGCGGAGTGTGCTGACGGTGCACATTCTGACGCAGGGGAACATGAACCTGGCGTACTTCGATTTTCGGCTGGAGGGCTGAGGGAGCGCTGGCGCGCGGCGAATGCCTTGCCAGGAAACGAGGCAGGAAATTCCCAGGGATTGCATACACCCCTCGCACGGCGATGGCACTGCGTCGCGAGGGGAGATTCTTTTAGGAAGGGCCGCAGGTCAGGCGGCGCTGTAAGCGCGCGTCTGACTGCGGACGATTGTCAGCTGGTCCTTGATATGGAGTTTGAGTTTCTTCAGGCGAACTTCCTCGAGTTGCTCGTCTTCCGATAGCCAGTGCTTCTGGAGCAGTTGTTCGAGCTTCTCCGAATAGTGACGATGCTCTTCTTCCAGGCGACGTATTGCTTCACTATCCGGCTGACCGTTCGCTTCCAGATCCATAGGACTCCTCCGGTTTCGGGATCGTACCCGGCGGAGCCGCGGCAATCGTGGTTCGCCGGGCGAGTTGGCTCACATCAGTGAGACGTACCAAGCTAGCACCGTGGCAGCCCGGCCTTCAACCAATTTCGTAGTGGAAAACAGGAGGGGGGCTGCCGGGGGTAATGGGGATGCCCAGAAGCAGGGCATCTTCTTCAGGATGAGCATAGTAGCGGGTGCGGCGGCCTTCGGGACGGAGGCCGAAGCGCTGGTAGAGAGCGATCGCGGCGGTGTTGGAGGCGCGGACTTCAAGCGAGAAATGGAAGGCGCCGTTTTGCGTGGCCCAGGCGAGAAGTTCGCGCAGGAGCGCGGCGCCGATGCCGTGGCGGCGGTGGCTGGGGTGGACGGCCATCGAGTCGAGCTGACAGAGGTTCTGCGTGCCATCGAGTAATAAGGTTGCGCAGGCGAATCCGAGGAGGACTGGCAGTCCCTGCGGCCGCGCTTCGCGCTCCGAGGTCAGGTCGCGAAGGGGCTGGGTGTCCGGGCGGGCTTGATTCGGAACCTCTGTGACGGCGAGGCCGATGCGGAGAAGAGCAGGATTCGCCGGGTCGGGCGCGATGTAGGAAGCGTAGGCGGACCGCGGCCACTGGGGAGCTTCGGGGGAAGCGGTTGCGATGGCTGCGATTTCGTCGAGGTCGGTGGACTGGAGAGGACGAAGGTCGAAGGTCATGCGCGGGAGGCGGGTTTTGTCCGCGGCGGAGCGCCGGGGGCGGAGAAGATTTCAGCGTCAGAGCGGCGGATGTAGTTGCCGTCGAGGAGGAGGGGATCGTCGAAGTCGCGGGCCTGAAGGCGGG
>DASZYN010000460.1:0-3695 GCA_035545435.1 Acidobacteriaceae bacterium
CGGTGATGTGAATAACGTCCGGACGAAAATCCCTTACCACCCGAGCAATGGCAGGCAAGTGCCGTATCCACGCCGGATCGAACTTCAGGTCCTTGTCCAGCGGGATCGACAGAATGCCGCGAGGCAGCTCAAGAGTTGTCAGCGCACCGTCCGTCGCCACCGATTCAGCCCGCTCTCCGGCACGCACGCAGAGGAAAGGCAGCTTGCGCCGCCGGGCGAACTCCTCAAAGTGGCGCGACGTATGCGCCACGCCATTGATCTCGTGAAATGAATCGGGGAAGTAAGCAACGCGCGTCGGAGTCGGGCGTGAGTTCAAGCCGCAGGCGCCTCGTTAACGAATCGCATCCTCGCCCAGCGCGAAGCGCAGTTCGCGCGACTCGCTCCAGGCCATGCGCAGACCGCCCGAAACCGGACTGCTGCCCATTAACCGCACCGCCTTGATGGTCATCGTCATCCATCCGGGCGCCGTGCCATCGGGCCACAGCTCGCGCAGCGGGCGAACCACGCCATTCCGATCCGGATGCCACACCCGCTCATCCCAGTAGCGCGAGCCGGTCGGGAACTCCGGATAGTCGCGGATGGCATCGAGCGTCGATTCGAGGATGCGATGCTTCCACGGCTCCGAGTACTGCGGCATAAAGAGCACGTGGCTGCGGTCCTGGTAGCGAATCTCATGCACGAACTCGGTGAAGCTCGTCGCACGCGAAAGGTTGACGTTGGCGTTCGGCTCCATGCCGTGGCGATCGCCGCCCGAGATGAGCAGCTTGTTCCATTGCTGCGCCAGACGCTTCACACTGCGGTTCTCTTCCCACGGACGCAGGCCGTTCAACTCGAAGGCGTGCATGAATTCGTGGTTTGCCGCCAGAAAATCCTGGACCCGCTGCGCCGCCTTCTCTGCGCCAATCAGGTAAAGGTCCCACATCGGGTGGTTGAAGACGATCAGCACGTTCGGCAGCTCGTGGAGCGCCGCCAGAATCTCCGTGAGGCGCTTTTCATCGGGCTTCGCCGTGTACTCGGCGAAAGTCTTCATCCACATCGCGCCCTGATCGCTGGGAAGGTTGTGAATGCCAAGGTGGAAAGCCTGATCGCCACCGAAGGGCGCGCTCCACTCCACCGATACAGGAATATGCCGGGCAGCGGCCACCGTACGCAGCAGCATCGGCGCCGCGATCGTATCGTGGTCCGTGATCGAAACCAGCGGCATCAGGTGCAGCTTCTTTTCGATCTGTCCGCTCTCGACGTCGAAGGCGATGCGAGGCGTCAGCGGCGGGGTCCAGTAGGCAGCAGCATAGTTAATCGGTATGCTGTGCCGCTCCCGCGACTTCCGTTCGCTGCGAGCGAGGATGGGACGGAGCAGTGGGTACTGGCTGCCGAGGTTCGCCAGGAAATCCAGTGTCTCTTTGGACTGGTTCGTGTGGCTGTGCAGCGAGATCCCGGTCGAATACGTTCCAGCGGCGTCAGGTTCTTTCCAGAGGTAGGAGATGCGGCGCAGACTGGCCATGGGTGGAGCCCTCCTGGGTCGAACTTCCGGCCTCAGTATCCGGGCTGCACCATGAATGGGGCATTACGCGGGGAAGAATGATCGAACAAATCAGAGTCCGCGCCGGGAGGGTAACGTTACTCCAGAGATGCCGTCCAGCTCATAAGCCGTTGCAGATCAACCATCTTCTCGTCGGTACCGTGCGCAGAGCTGTGGTAACTCCCTCGATACGGTACCCGCGATCTTCTGTTACAACTCGTTAACGGCGAGTCTCCGCAATATCGGGCAGCTCTGCCTCACGTGCCGATTCCGGCTCGAGATGGTTCTTCGTGAGTCCATCACGAAGAATCTCAAACGCCTCCTCGGTAGAGTCAACCGGCTGGAACAGCTCGCGATCGCGCGGTGAGATCGCGCCCTTGTCGACCAGGACATCGAGATTGATGACCTGCTGCCAGTACTGCGAACCGTAAAGCACCACCGTGATCTTCTTCGCCAGCTTCTGCGTCTGCGAGAGGGTCAGGATCTCGAACATCTCATCGAGCGTGCCGAATCCGCCCGGAAAGACCACCAGCGCCTTCGCGAGGTACGCGAACCAGTACTTGCGCATGAAGAAGTAGTGGAACTCGAAGTTGAGCGCCGGCGTGATGAACCGGTTCGGCACCTGCTCGAAGGGGAGCCTGATGTTCAGCCCGATGGTCTTTCCGCCGGCTTCCCACGCGCCGCGGTTGGCCGCCTCCATGATGCCGGGTCCGCCTCCCGAAGTAACGACGAAGCGATTGCGCCGGAACTTAAGGTCCTTGGCCCATTTCGTCAGCATGAAGGCGAGACGGCGCGCGTCCTCATAGTAGTGGGCCATTTCGACGGCGGCCTCGGCGCGCCGCCGACGCAGCTCGCTGGTCTCGGCTTCACCCTCACGCGCCGGCTGTTCTTCTTCCGGAGCCGGCTGGCGGGAACCGGTGTTCTCAAGCAGTTCCAGTTCGCGATTCGCCTCATCGAGCGCGCGAAACCGCGCCGAGCCAAAGAAGACGACCGTATCCTGGATACGCTCACGGCGGAAACGGGCCAGCGGCTCGGAGTATTCAGCCAGGATGCGCAGGATCCGGCCGTCCGGGCTGTTGAGGAAGGCCTCATTTTCGTAGGCCAGGGCAGCAATGGTCAGCGGGTCCGGAAGCTTTCGTGGCATTTCAGCTTTCCTTGTAGCGGATCGCTTCGGAAATGGCGATCCAGAGGTTGAGCAGGCCAAGGCCAGAGACCAGACCGCGGACCGCTCCGTGCTCCATCACCCTGGCCACTGGAGCGTAGTAAAGGAAGAAGCGATTGTAGAGCCACGCGTGCATCCAGGGCAGAAAGACCAGGGCGATGCCGACGTAGAGCTGGACAATCACCCGAAGGAACAGGTCGGCACGGATGAGCCAGTGGGTGCTTCGATCGTCGGTCTGGCGCTGTTCCGGAGGGCCTCCCGTCACGGCAGGGCTGGCAGACGGAGAGGGAGCGGGGGACACCAGATTGGGCTGCGACGGCATAACGCGAAGAGCGCGGAGACGCGCGAAATGCGCGCGGCGGCCTTTCCCCAACAGTAACATAGCGATCCCGCGGGGGGCGGGACCATCGCCGTTATTGCATGGGGAGTCGGAGGCATACGGTGGTGGTACCTGCTTGGGCTTGCATTCGATGCATTGGTTGGTCGATTCCGGCGAAAGGGCGCGCGTAGCTCCTCAGTGCGGTGTCCCGAAAGTAAGCCGAATAAATTGCCATCCCGACCGGACCCTGAGCGCAGCGAAGGAGGAGCGGAGGGACCTGCTTTTTCTTCCATTTCAGACGTCACCCATCACTGGAGCACGTAACTGGAGTTATGGAACGAACTTCAGGGACACTACATGAGCCCCTTGGAACATTCGCCCAACACCTGCTCAAAACCACCATGCTCCAAACCCGCTCACAGCTTTTCGCGAACCGCTAACAGTTTTTAGCGAACCGGACCTCAGCCAACCGCTTCACCGGCCGACCCCTCTACCAGCTGCCGCAAGTGACCTTCGTACCGTCCAACACTTCGATTCTTCTTGAATTGCCCCAGGCCACTCGCTAACCTGAAGACAATCGATCAGTGTGTGAAGAGCCCGCCACCAGCGCGGGCTTTTCTCATGGTGCGGGTTTCGTTTCCGCACCTGACCCGGCCCAGGCCGGATCGAGTCCGTTCTTTGAAAACCCAGCCTCC
>DASZYN010000461.1:0-3002 GCA_035545435.1 Acidobacteriaceae bacterium
AATGATCTCAATGGGGAACATCAGGGGGGCGATCCACCACACGGGCCCCATGAAATGCTTCAGATAGCCAATCGGACCCTGAGCTCGCAGCCCGTGCCAGTGGTAGTAAAGGAACGTGAAGATGGCCAGTCCCAGCGGAACTGCCGGGTTGGCGGTTGGGGTCTCAATTCCGGGGAACAGCCCGAAGCAGTTGCAGCAGACGATGAAGAGCAGCAGGCACGTCACCACGGGCAGAAATTTCTCAAAGCCGTGTCCCATGACCTGTCCAGCCTGCCCACTGACGAACTCGTGGACCATCTCGGCCAGATGCTGGGCGTTGCCCGGCTTCTCGACGCTGAGACGCAGTCGCACCACGATGAAGAACAGAATCAGCCCAGCGAGAACGATCAGTTCGAGCGTGGTTGTGTTGTTGATCGGATGGCTGGGGTGGGGAGGGTGAATGCCGAGTTTTTCGAGCAGCGCCGTGACAGGCGCGCCGAACCACTCGTTCAGCAGACGGGTAATGAAGTTGATCCAGGCAAGCATGCGTTTTCTTCTATTGGCGAAGCAGGCGAAGGGCCTCGATGGTAAGGGCAACGACGGCTAATCCGATGCCCGCGACTAAGGCGTAAACACTACCGTTCAAACACCTTAGACTAACATACAGAATCCCCCCGACGAGCGCCAAACGAAGAAAAAACATGACCAAAGTGCGCCCTTTTGGGCTGGGGGCCGGCCGATTGTCCATGGTGGCGGAAACCAGCCTGGCCAGGGTGCGCCACTCACGGATACCGGTATACGAGATTACGGCTCCGGCCAGTTCCAGAAGGCCCGACTGCCAGCCCATCGTGAAGGTGAAAACCGCGAAAAGCAGGAGGGCCAGTATCACCACCGTGCGGGTTGCGCGCCGGAGCAATTGCTGCAGATCCTCGTCGCTCATCGAGCCGGCCACGTTGAAGACCGGATCCGTGCCGGGGCTCATGTGCCGCGATCCTCCTGCTCCGACTTTTTCGAGTAGCGGATCGCGGAGCGGAGCACCTCGATGAAGCCGGCGACAAACCCAAAAACGATCCCGGCAATGTAGATCCAGTGCTGGTGAAACAACTTGTCGAGGCCGGCGCCGATCAGCCAGCCCACCACCAGCGCCGCCGGCATGATGAAGGCGATCTCCATGATCCGCTCGTAGCCGGCGACTCCCCGGGTGAGGGCCGAGCGCTTCGGAGTTTCGGATTGAGGGCGTGGAGAATCGGGTGGCATGTGGCACTTCCCGCCTTGTTATACACCAGCAGCGCGGCAAGTCGCGGCGAACGCTAAAGAGCGCAAAGGCTGAAAGTTATACTCGAACGAGAGCATGAGCCACGACGTATTCGAATCCGAGTTTGAGCGAAGCCTTTATTCGCTTCGCCAGGAAAAGCTGAAGCAGCTCGATGGTCTCGGGCAGAAGGCTTATCCCAACACCTTCGCGCCTCCGGCGGACCATCCGCTCACTGCGATTCCGAAGATCCGCGCGCAGTACGACACCTGGATCGGCGAACAGTTTGAAGCGACGCGTGTGCCCATCGCGGTTGCCGGGCGCATCATGGCCATCCGGCAGCAGGGCAAGGCCGGCTTTGCGACGTTGCAGCAGGATGGCGCGCGGCTGCAGATTTATGTGCGCAAGGATGCCGTCGGCGACCAGGCGTTCGAACTGTATAAGTTGCTGGACCTGGGGGACCACATCGGCGTCACGGGTTATCTGTTCCGCACGCGAACGAACGAACTGACGATTCACGTGGAGACGATCACGTTCCTGGCGAAGGCGCTGCTGGCGTTGCCGGAAAAGTATCACGGGCTGAGCGATATCGAGCTGCGGTATCGGCAACGGTACGTCGATCTGTTCATGAACGGCGTGCTCAATGAAGCTCCGGCTGAGGGTGCGACCGAAGCGCAGAAGGCCGAAGAAATTCATGTGCGCGATGTGTTCGTGAAGCGCGCGGCGGTGCTGCGCGCGATGCGGCGGTTCTTCGATGCGCGCGGATACATCGAAGTCGAGACACCGATGATGCAGCCGATCGCGGGTGGAGCGGCGGCCAAGCCGTTCATGACGCATCACAACACCCTCGATATGGACCTGTTCCTGCGCATCGCGCCGGAGTTGTATCTCAAGCGGCTGGTGGTGGGCGGCTTCGATCGCGTGTACGAGATTAATCGCAACTTCCGCAACGAAGGCATCTCGACGCAGCACAATCCCGAGTTCACGATGCTGGAGTTCTACCAGGCCTACGCGAACTACAAGGACCTGATTGAGCTGACGAAAGAGCTGATCGTGTACGTCGCGAAGGAAGTGAACGGGACGACGGTGACGCACTTCAACGGGGTCGAGATTGATCTGGCGAAGTGGCGCACGTTCACGATGAGGGAAGCGATCATCGAGTTTTGGCCGGAAGCCGTGGGCCCGAAGCCGACGGCGGCAGATTTCGAGAGCGAAGAAGCCGTAGCCAGGCTCTCAGAACGCGCAGGGACGGTTCACTTCATCGAACGCAAGCCGGACGAACCTCGCGGCAAGACCATTGCTTCGATTTTTGAGGCCGTGGCCGAGGAGCATCTCATCCAGCCGACGATCATCTACGAATTTCCAACCGTGGTTTCCCCGCTTTCGAAGCAAAAGCCCGACGAGCCGGACTGGGTGGAGCGCTTCGAGTTCTACATTGGCGGATTCGAGCTCGGCAATGCCTTCAGCGAGCTGAACGATCCCGAAGAACAGTTCCGTCGCTTCAAAGATCAACTGGAACAGCACGAGCGGGGCGATGAGGAAGCGCACCAACTGGACGTCGACTACGTGCGGGCGCTGGCTTACGGGCTGCCTCCGACGGCGGGCGAGGGGATCGGGATCGACCGGCTGACCATGATCCTCACAGGCGCGCGTTCGATTCGCGATGTGATCCTGTTCCCGCTGCTCCGGCCGCAGGCGAAGGAGCCGGAAGCCGGTGGCGGGAAGCAGGAATCACCAAACTAGGTCTGGCGGGGACCCGAAGAAGTTACGC
>DASZYN010000462.1:0-2949 GCA_035545435.1 Acidobacteriaceae bacterium
ATGCGCAGCGTCGTGCCCCCTGACATCCTGAATCCGCTCGACCAGCTCGAACACGATCACCGCGAAGCCGACCAGCTTCATGACGACATCGACCGCCTCTACTCCGACTGGCTCTCCTCGGGTACCCTCGACCCCGAACGCCAGGAAGCCATGCTGCACAAAACCAGCCGCCTTCGCGCCCTCTACTCCGAGCACATCCACACTGAAGAGGCGACCGTCTTTCCCGCCGCTGCCCGCGTGCTCGACCGCGACGCGCTGGCTGCCATCGGTTCGGAGTTCCGCTCCCGCCGCAACCCCGTTAGCTAAAGGTCCAAACTCGCCGGGTGGGGTCCTGTCAGCCCGGCCAGCTGCCCAGTTCACGCTGACAGCTATAACTTAGCTCCCTTTTTTCAATAATTTGCCTCACGTTCAAGCTGTTTTCCACGAATCGATCCCCGCCTGTCGGCAGAAATCCGTCCACCAAAAGCCTCCCGCGCGCAATAGCTGTTGCATCGCAACGCAAACCCCTTTAATATGCGTCAATTGCGGGTATGAAAGCAGCTACGGCGGTCCCGCGCACCGCACCCCCACGCGACGGCGGCAAATCCGGTATCCCGAAGGGCTCGGCCCCCCGTCCTGCATCGCCAGGGCAGCGGGCAAGTTCTGCCTCCGGCAACGGCACCGCCGCTGTCGAAACACCCGCCTTCACCGCGCACTACATCCGCTCTCGCATCGGTAAGATTTGTGTCGCCATCACCGGCTCTACGCCCGCCGAGATGCTCGAAAACGCCGAGCGCATCGTCCGAGAGAATCACTTCGTCGAATTTCGCCTCGACTATCTCGCCAATCCCGTCGCGATCCTTCCGAGGCTAAAGCAGTTCCTCTACGAACGCGGCGAGATCACCGCCATCGCCACCTGCCGCCGCTCCGCCACCGGAGGAAAATTCAAAGGCACCATCGGCGCCGAACTCGAGGTCCTCGAAAAATCCGCCGCCGCCGGCGTTCACCTCATCGACATCGAACTGCAAACCGCCGAACACATGAAGCCGGCGCAGTTGAAGAAACTGCGCTCCCACGGCGCCGCACTCATCATCAGCTGGCACGACTTTGAGGGCACTAAAAACCTCGACGCCATCCTCGATCGCATCCTGCCTTACCAGCCCGAGTTCGCCAAGATCGTCTCTACTGCGAAGACCCTCTCCGACAATGTGGCCATGATGCGCTTCCTCGATCGCCGCCGCGACGAGACCAACCTCATCGGCATTTCCATGGGCGAGCAGGGCGTTATCAGTCGCGTCCTCGGCCTGCGCGCGGGCAGTGTCTTCACTTTCGCCTCCGCCCTTCCCGGCGAAGAAACCGGCCCCGGCCAGATCGACGCGCGTACCCTCCGCGAAACCTGGCGCATCGATCAGATCGATCAGTCCACGAAGGTCTATGGCGTCGCAGGCAATCCCGTCCGCCACTCGCTCTCGCCGCTCATCCATAACATGGCCTTCCGCCGTGAGACCGTCAACGCCGTCTTCCTCCCGCTGCAAACCTCGCGCCTCAGCGATCTGCTCACGCTCACGCGCGAAGTCCCGCTCCACGGCCTCGCCATCACTATGCCGTTCAAGACCGAAATTCTGAAACATCTTGAACGCACCGACGCGCTCTCCGAAAAGATCGGCGCCTGCAACACCGTGGTCCGCGCGCAGGATGGCAAGCTCTACGGCTTCAACACCGATGTCGCCGCCGTCATTCGCCCACTGGAGCGTCGCCTACCGTTACGCGGGGCGAAAATTCTTGTCCTCGGAGCGGGTGGCGCTGGACGTGCCGCTGTCTTCGGCCTGGTCGACAAAGGCGCCGAAGTGCTCATCTGGAACCGCTCCGCGGACACCGCAAAGAAACTCGCGCGTCAGGCGAAGGCGAAGATCATCCGTCGCGAGCAGATCGCGAAGACCAACTTTGACGTCATCATCAACACCACGCCGGTCGGGATGAAGGGCGTCAAGCCCGCGTCGATCCTCGAGCCCAAAGAACTGAACACCCGCCTCGTCTTCGACCTCGTCTACAACCCCATTGATACGCCCCTGGTCCGCATGGCCCGCGAAAAAGGCCTGCCCGTCATCACCGGCGTCGAGATGTTTGTCCACCAGGGCGCCCGCCAGTTCGAGATCTGGTCCGGCAAGCCCGCCCCTGAAGAAGAAATGCTCCGCGTGGTGGTGCACGCATTGCGCCAGGAAAGCGCGAAGCAGCAGGGCTGAGCGTCATCTTCCTTAAGCTGTCATTCTGACGTCGCGCATCGCGCGGCGGAAGAACCTGCGGTTGTTTTACCGCATTCTTGCGTCCCCAACATCGGGGGAGAGCGGTCGATGCGTACTGGGACACATCTCCCGCCGTGGTCCTCTCAGCGCATCTAAAAAAGCAGCAACTGAATCAAGGAGGTTTCTGCGTGCCCATCAAAATCGAGGACGGAACCGACGATATCGTGGAGATCCGCGCAATCGGAAAACTGACCAAAGAGGACTTTACTGCCTTCGTCCCCGAATTTGAGGGCCGTGTCCGCAGGCTCGGCAAACTGCGCGTCCTCTTCGATATCACCAGCTTTGACGGCTGGCAACCTGACGGAATCTGGGAAGAAATCAAGTTCGACTGGAAGCACAACAGCGATTACCGTCGTCTGGCCGTAGTTGGCGACGAGAAATGGCAACATCTGCTCGTTACCGCGTTCAAACCCTTTACGTTCGCTGAAGTCCGATATTTTTCGCTGCCCCAGTCCGATCAGGCCAGGCAATGGCTATTGAGGCCCTGACGATCGCCGTCGCAGTCTCCGAACGGCTCGCTCCTGCGAGTGCGCCAACCACCCTTCGGTAATCTGTCCCACCCCATCCACAGACCGTAGCCTGAACTTACCTCTCTGCGAAGTGCAAAGCGGAAACGCGAAGATTGGCCAGAAAAAGGCCAAACGGCTCGCGAACCGCCATAACGGTC
>DASZYN010000463.1:0-7983 GCA_035545435.1 Acidobacteriaceae bacterium
GGCGGGTTCGCGGCTCAGACCACAGAATCAGCGCAAGTATGAAGGCAACTGTTACGTTACCGAGCCCGCACCTGCACTCCCTCGAAAGATACACCGTCGGCGTCAGCATCTTTCGTTAGCGGATATCGTAATGGCATATGCTATGATTACACGTTTCCAAATAATTAGGTTGCAACCTTGCCCTGCATATGACGGGATCGAGCTTGCGTTCATTGATATGCGTGCCACGTGCTTGTGCTAATGGGAGATACCTGTGTCGTCTTTTTGTTGCCTTGATACGAAACCAATCCTCTCTGGCCTTTTCAGGCCGATACCCTGTAAGCAGAAGCGCAGGCCGCAATTAGCGCTGACATGCCTTTTGCTGGCGGCATTCTCCTGCGCCATACCCGAAACAGCGGCGGCGCAATCGAAGACGGCAACCCTCACGAGCCTCGCAATCACTTCCGGGGGAAATCCGGTGAGTTCGATCGCCGCGGGGAGCGTGATAACCCTCACGGCGCGGGTGAATGCGGGGGCGACGGCGGTGAATCCTGGACAGGTGAAATTCTGCGACAGTTCGGCTACGAGCTGTGCCGATATTCACCTACTGGGGACAGCGCAGCTAACGACTGCAGGGACCGCCACTTTCAAGCTTCGCCCGGGCATTGGGAGTTACAGTTACACCGCAGTATTTATGGGTACGAACAAGTATTCCTCAAGTACTTCGGTAACGATGCAGCTGACGGCAACCGGGACAATTCCATCTCTCGCTACGTCTGCAACGATCAATCAGGCTGGAAGCTGGGGAGCATATACACTTTCAGCCACCGTGACAGAGACCGGTAATACGGCTGCGCCCAGCGGTTCTGTCTCGTTTCTGGACACGAACCACGGAAATGCGGTGCTTGGCACGGGAACGCTCGGCGCTGCCACGCGCGGTGTGGCGTGGTCAGCCGTCAGCAGCAGCGCCCCAACTGTTGCCGGCGTCTCCTGGCTGGTGACGGACCTGAACGACGACGGAATTCCGGATCTATTCGTCAAAGATTACTTTGGCACCTATGACGTGCTGCTCGGCAAGGGGGATGGAACCTTTACGGTACTGGGCTCGCCCTTCGGCCCGTCCAGCGGAATCGGTTCGTTTGTGGTGGGCGACTTCAACAATGACGGAATTCCGGATGTTGCTGCAGTTGATGGTCAGTATCTCGCACTGACCAGCTCCATAACTATATTTCTCGGTAATGGTGACGGCACGTTTACGGTGGCAGGGACCAGTCCGGCCCTTGGCTATAACCCCACCGCGATTACGACGGCAGATATCAATGGGGATGGAAATGCCGATCTGGTTTTGAGCGAGCAGGAGTCGGAGTCTTCAGGCAACGGGCAAGTCCTGATCTTTTGGGGCAACGGCGATGGGACGTTTACGCAGGCGTCATCCAGCGTTTCATTAGCTTCGGTAGCCTCTTCGATCCTTCCAGCCGACCTGAATGGTGACGGCAACGTGGATCTTGTAATGTGCGGGGCGGGGCCGAGCGGGACGATTCTGCTAGGCCGGGGCGATGGGACTTTTACGAGTGTGACGGGCCCAGGTGCGGCGATCAACGGGTCGACCATTGCGGTTGCGGACCTCAATAGTGATGGCATTCCTGATCTGGTCTTTGAGACTTCCCATCTGACGGTCTTCCTTGGAAATGGCGATGGCACATTCACTGAGGTGTCCGCCGGTGCGAATGACACCCTGACAATCGGAGGATTTGCCGTAGGAGACTTCAACCAGGATGGAATTCCCGATATCGTTTACGACATCCCCGGCACCGTCAGAATCGGAATGTTATTCGGACAGGGTGACGGGACCTTCATTCAATCGACTGGCACTGCGAACTACGCATACGATTTCAGCGGCGTTCTTGCTGTTGCGGACTTCAACGGAGATGGCTGGCCCGATGTGCTTACCGAGGACGGAAATTCACGGACGTTCATCGATGCGCTGACTCAGCCCACAGAAACCGCAACCGCGTTGGCGACGGTGTCGATCGCCGTCGCGGTTACTCATCTTGGAGACGCCAGTTACCCAGGTGACTCGAACTACAATCCGACCGTCTCCGGAACTCTTCCATTGTGGGGAGCACCTCCGGCGACAACGACTGCTCTGACCGTCACTTCCGGAGGAGCTCCGGTCTCATCGGTGCCTTCCGGAACAGCGGTTACGCTTACTTCAACAGTAGTCTCCGGGGCCAGTCCGATTGCCGCGGGCCAGGTCAATTTCTGCGATGCTACTGCGACTTCGTGCTCCGATATCCATCTGCTGGCAACCGTTGCTCTGTCGAGCAACGGAACTGCAGCATTCAACCTGGTGCCGGGACCCGGAACACACAGCTATAAAGCCGTCTTTGTACAGAATGGCTACGGTCTTACCAGTTCATCCGCACCAACATTGCTGACCGTGGGCTCCGCTCCACCCGTGATGTACTCAGACACGACTGCGGTTTCAGCCAGCGGATCTCCCGGAGACTATTCCCTGACAGCAACGGTCACCGGATATGGCGGATCGGCGGTACCAACGGGGACCGTCTCTTTTTTAGATACGAGCTTCGGGAACGCCTCACTTGGAACAGCGCAACTGGGAAGCGGCGTCGCGGGTCTCGGCTGGCTCATATCCCAGACGCCAGCGTTTGGGACGGTTCCGATTTCTGAAGTCACAGCGGACTTCAACGGAGACGGCATACCGGACGTTGCTGTGCTCTCAAGTAACAGTTCCAGCGGTGGGCCTTACACAATCGCGATTCTTCAGGGTAAGGGTGACGGTACATTGAGTGCGGGAACATCATTCGCCACCGGACTCAGCGCCAGTCAGTCCGCCCAATCGATGATAGTCGGCGACTTCAACGGCGATGCCAAAACGGATATAGCCATCCTCAGCTACGACTATAGTTTTGATACCAGCGTAACGATCTTCGCCGGCAGGGGAGACGGCACCTTCGGAAGCGGCCAAACCAGCCCAGCTTACACGCAGCCCAACACGGGTGGGGACTTCTATTCGGGAATGATGGCCGCAGCCGATTTCAACGGCGACGGTAATCTGGATGTGGCGGTATCAGGAGACTGCATTAACGATTGCGGCATCACTGTTCTTCTGGGGAACGGAGATGGCACGTTTAAGGCTGGAATGACCTTTGCGGTAACGCAGGACTTTGGATTGATCGCGACCGGGGACTTCAATGGCGATGGTGTTACGGATATTGTCGCAACGAACTACTTCGAGTTCGGGGGGAGTCCAACCATCTTCCTTGGCAAAGGAGACGGGACATTCACCCCAAAGGAAACTTCCTTCACTCTGGATTACTTTCCCCCGTCCCTGGTGGTCGGAGACTTCAATGGGGATGGCAGTCTGGATCTGGCGTTCTCGGACCTGAATGGAGTTGAGATAGCCCTGGGGAAGGGAGATGGAACTTTCACTGAGACGCCGGCCAGCCCCATGGCGGTCCCCAGCGAAATCTACAGCCTCAAGGCGGGAGACTTCAACCACGACGGCAAGCTGGATCTGGCGGGAGTCGACAGCTACAACGATAAGATCGTTCTTCTCATCGGAGCCGGAGACGGTACCTTTGCAGTTACAGCTACGACTCCTGCTGTGAGCACGGTCTGGCTTGGTCCCTTTGCGATCGCAGCCGCCGATTTCAATGAGGACGGCATTCCGGATTTGGCAATGCTGACCAAGAATCAGGCCACGGCGTCCATTCTCATCACCTCACCGACTGAAACAGCAAGCGCGACCCTGGGCGATGTAGCCCCGGTGGGCGCAGGCACGCACAATGTGGAAGCCAGTTATCCCGGAGACAGCAACTATCCTTCAGCCATATCTGCACCGGTGGCGCTTGACGCCGGTCTCAAACCGGTAATCGTCACGCCCGCGGGCGGAACATTCTCTTCAATCGTGACAGTCACCATGACCGAAGCCATTCCCGGCGCCACTATCTACTACGAGGCATCCGGCGCCTTCACCACGAATGGCTGGGTTCAGTACACCGCACCGATTGTGATGAGCATTGGTGGACAGGAAACGATCACCGCCTATGCCACAGAAACCGGCTACTCTCAAAGTAATCTTGCGACAGCTGCGTTCAACCTGAATTTTCCGGTAGCGCCTGCTCCCATCATCTCGCCGGCAGGCGGAGTTTCCCCTGGTTCGCAAACTGTCACGATTACCGACCCAGCGTCGGCCGCTACCATCTACTACACGACTGACGGGACCTCGCCCACCACCAGTTCGGCCGTCTATTTGCAGCCCATCACGATTTCCACATCGGAGACGGTCGCCGCTATGGCCGTCGGCGGCGGATACAGCGCCAGCCCTTCGGTCAGCGCTCAGTTCTTCATCCAGTCTTCGCAGAGCCGCTTCATCTACACCATCGCGGGAAGCGGGTACCGGGGATTCGCCGGCGACGGGGGGCCGGCGCCCCTGGCAGTCCTGAATGGTCCATCCAATACTGCCGTCGACAGTGCCGGCAATCTTTACATCGCTGACGGCGGTAATCGGGTCGTACGCAAGGTCGAGGTCGCCAGTGGAACCATATCCACTGTGGCGGGCACCGGGACGGCCGGATACAGTGGGGACGGCGGGCCAGCAACGAGCGCGCAACTGTATTATCCGAACAGCCTGGCTCTCGATACCGCCGGAAATCTCTATATCAGCGACTCAGGAAACGGCGTCATCCGGCGAGTGGACGCCAGGACGGGCAATATTGCAACCTACGCCGGCAACAGCACCGCCACCACCATAGGCGACGGTGGCCCCGCAGCGAACGCGAAGCTCACTTATCCTCAGGGCATTGCCTTCGACAGTGCCGGAGACCTCTACATTGGCGAACAGACGCGGGTGCGCGTGGTCAACGCCAATACGGGTATTATCAGCACGGTTGCGGGAAACGGAACGTATGGTTTTTCTGGCGATGGTGGCGCTGCCACCAGTGCACAGCTGACTTCCGTTGCCGGCATTGCCTTTGATCAGTCCGGAAACCTGTACCTTGCGGACTCATCTAACAATGTCATCCGCAAGGTAATGGCCGCTACTGGTATCATCACGTCCGTAGCCGGGCAGGGCGGCCCGTCCGGCCGGGGATACAGCGGCGATGGCGGACCCGCAACCAGTGCGAGGCTTTCCGGCCCCCAGGGAGTAACAGTCGACTCCGCCGGCAATCTCTACATCGCTGACACTTACAATTATGTGCTGCGCGAGGTGACGGCTGTTGACGGAACGATCAGCACAATTTCAGGACATCCCAACTCGTGCAGTAGTTTAAGTGGAGATGGAGGACCGGCAGTCGAGTCCGCGCTCTGTTATGCGACGGGTGTTACCGTGGATGGCCACGACAATCTCTATATTGCCGAGAGCGGAATTAGCCGGATCCGGAAGATAACCCTGCCCATCGTTCCTCCGTCAGCGGCAACGGCGCAGCCATCGTTCAGTGTCGCAGCAGGAAGCTATGTGAGCCCACAAACGCTAACCGTATCCGATGCAACTCCGGGTGCCGAGATCTACGTTACGATCAATGGCACGCAGGCAATTCCGGTTGGCCAGGGGTACTTCGGTCCGATCGGGATAACAGGTTCCGCCAGCGTTCAGGCTGTGGCGGTAGCGCCAGGATACCTGCCCAGCGATGCGGCCTCGGCGGTCTACACGATCACCACGCCACCCACGGCGATTATCGATACTTTTGCAGGTAACGGCACTACGGGATTCTCCGGAGTCGGAGGGCCGGCGATCGACGCCGGATTGGTTTCTCCTGAGGGCCTTGCCTTCGACAGCACCGGCAGCCTCTATATCGCCGATCCGGACGCGGCAGTGGTCTGGATGGTGTCTGCTACGACAGGAAACATCACAGTAGCTGCGGGCGTGCCGGGTGTGCACAGTTTCCAGTCGCCTTCCGGTCCCGCTACCAGCACGCCTTTATACACGCCGCAGCAGGTTGCCGTCGATACAGCCGGAAACCTGTACATCTCCGACCAGCAACTTCAGAGAGTTCTCCGAGTAGACGCGAAGACGGACATGATGACGGTGTATGCGGGTAGCGGCAATCCGCCGTCCATAGGAGACGGAGGGCCGGCCACACAGGCCTGGATTTCTCCCGCTGGTATCGCCTTCGATCAGGCCGGAAACCTCTATATCGCCGATACAGCTAATGGCCGCATACGTAAGGTTTCTGCCGCTACCGGAATTATCTCCACTGTCGCCGGTGGTGGAACGAACGGCCTGGGCGACGGAGGGCCCGCGACTTCGGCAGTGCTCAGTGACCCTGGACCGATCGTCTTCGACAGCAAGGGAAATCTCTTTGTCGGCGACCTGAACACAGCGCGCGTGCGGGTGGTCGACGCGAAGACCGGAATCATCACGACGTTCGCAGGTAACGGAAACAATGGAGGAACCGGCGACGGCGGTCAGGCAACCACGGCGGAGATCATTCCTGAGGGTCTCGCGATCGATTCAGCGGACAACTTATATATATCGAATACGCTTGGCGGGATACGGATGGTTCCGGCCGGTGGAGGCCTGATCACACGAGTCATCGGCGTCCCCTTTGCCGGATTCGGTGGTGACGGGGGCGCGGCGAGCATGGCTGAGTTCTGCGCGCCCGACGGTCTGGCCTTCGACAAGACAGGAAGCCTCTACATCGCTGACTCGTGCAATAACCGCGTTCGCAAAGTCACCTACCCAGCTCCGGCGGCGACCCCAACATTTAGCGTTGCATCTGGCACCTATGCTGAAGCGCAGACTGTAACCATTACAGATGCCACACAAGACGCTGCTATCTATTACACGACGGACGGATCTGTTCCAACAACTGGCTCAACTCTCTATAATGCGCCACTTACTGTTGCCTCGTCGGAGACCGTCAAGGCCATCGCGGTGGCAGCCGGCTATACGGTGAGCGCCGTGGCCTCGGCGAACTACGTGATCGGCAACCAAAAAGCTGTGCCTGACGTGGGTGTCGTGAAGTCGTCTCTGAATCCATCCATGACAGGCACCGCAGTCACATTTTCGGTCACCATAAGCTCGGGTCTCGGTTCACCGTCGGGGACGGTCACATTCATGGATGGAGCTGCGCAGTTGGGCTCGGGCACGCTGACAGGCGGCTCCGCGAACTACACCACGTCGGCACTTGCGGCAGGCTCACATTCCATCACGGCAGTCTACTCAGGGGACGTTAACTTCACGTCGGTGACGAGTACCGCACTCACCCAGGTGGTGGAGAGCTTCTCAATTGCACTGCCAGGTGGCTCATCGTCCACCGCAACCGCCTCGCCTGGCGGGCAAGCCAAATACACCTTCGTCATTACTCCTCCGGCGACGGGGAGTGCGCTCACGTTCGCTGTGACTGGGCTGCCTGCGGGGGCAACGGGAACGTTCTCACCCGCGACGGTAGCTGCGGGCGCAGGAGTGACAAATGTAACCATGATTGTTACCCTTCCTGCCACCATAGCAATGCAGTCCGATGAGCAGCCGTTTGGGCGCGGCGCGTTGGCTTTGTCATTTGGCCTGGTGCTTCTGCCGTTTGCACGCAGGATTGGCAGGGGATGGCGGAACTTGCCATCGCTGCTTCTCCTGATTGGCATTGGCGTGACGTTCTGCTTTGGAGTAAGCGCATGCGGAGGGAGCGGCCCAAAGCAGTCGCCTTCTCCGCAGACATACACGCTGACCGTAACGGCGTCTTCCGGGACACTGGCGCAGTCGACCACTGTGACCCTGATTGTCCAGTAATGGTGGAGCGCTCGAATTTAAACGGATCGCTCGCTCATTGTCCGGTCGATGGGATGGTTTTTTGCCCCATGCTCGTTAAGCGCTCTGAGGGGAAGATTGTTCCCTGGTCCACACCTTGTGGAACGGCCGGATCTTATCGATCCGGCCATTGATTTGGTGGGATTTAGGAGGGTCGTTTTTCGAGGCCTTTTGAAACGGCCCGGAGCATCTTGTGAAGGTCATGGAGGATGCCGCGGATCTCCCGGATCTGG
>DASZYN010000464.1:0-2845 GCA_035545435.1 Acidobacteriaceae bacterium
AGCACCGTCGCGTCGTCTCCTTCGGGCGCGCCGCACACCGCCGCGGTGGCCGTTTCGGTGTCATAAGCGAGCTGAATGATGTTCTGCTCGAGGTCGGGTTGCTGTTCGAGCTTCGCGACAGTCAGCGCGCTGGGGATCTGATTCCATCGGGCAGCCAGATCACCCAGTTGCGAAGGCGCTGAGCTGTTGCAGGCGGTGAACCGTGCCCGGGCAATATTCCTGAGCGCGAGAACACGTTGTGCCCGCTGACGCGGAGACAGGCGAAGAGAAGGATTCAGGAGCAGCACGCGTTGCGAAGTATCCAGCATGAAATGGTCGGCTGAGTTCTGGTTCGTGGGGAAATTCGCAGGAAGAGCGCCGGCCAGGGCCCGGCCGAGGTATTCGGCCGCCATCCGGTACATGCCGAGCGCAAAGGCAGTCCGCCCCGCACCTTCGAGGGACGCGAAAGGCGGATCGCGGCGTGCCGCCAGAATCTGGTATTGGTTCAGAGCGTCGCGCGGAGCCTGCGCCTGTTCGAGCAACTGGGCAATTTCAATCTTGATGGCGGGATTGTCGGGCGCATTTCCCGCGGCGATGAGAAGCTGGTTCCGCGCCTGATTGAATTCACGCCGGGCGATCAGGTAACGCGCCATCTCCAGCCGAACCTGGCGACGGCGATCGTAGCCGTTGCCCTGCCAGGTGCCATCGAGAGCCGATTGGTAATAGAGGACGGTCTGAGCCTGATTGTTGCCCCTCGCAGCTAGACGAGCCAGTTGGAGATTGATCGTCCCGTCTCCAGGCGCCGATTCGCGAAGAGTGGTGAAATAGGCCGTTGCCTCCTGGGTCTTTCCTGCCTGGGCCAGCGCTGTGGCCAGCTCGACTTCGGTCTCGCGGCTCGGAATGTAGGCAAGCGCGGATCGAAGATCGTCGATGGCCACAGCCGGATGACCACCGTTCAGGGCGGCCTCGCCCCGTGCCTTCCACCGGGCGCCAAGCTCTTCACGATGGTTGTTAAAGGATCGAAAGAGGAGGTAGGTGAGCGCGAACAGAACGGCCGTGATCAGAAACAGAGTCAGAAGGGAAACAGCATCCTGCACGATGAGCCGTCGACGGGCGAGCCGTTCTTCTGGCGTGAGGATGGTTGGCGCGTGGGTGGCCATCTGCTCTAGTTTCTCAGATTTGCAGGCTCATTCTGGGCGGGCGCAGTGGGACCCGGCGATTTCCAACGTGCGAGTTTGCGGGCGTAGGATGAGGAACAGAGGCCTGGGGATGAACCTCGAAGAGAAGGAGAAGACGCTCAACCAGCGGCTGCGCGATCGGGGCAGCGTGATCGTGGCGTATTCCGGCGGGGTGGACTCGGCCTATCTGGCGTGGGCGGCCTGGCGGGTCCTGGGTTCGAAGATGCTGGCGGCGATTGCCGACTCGGCGTCCCTGGCGAGGAGTCATTACCGCGACGCGGTTGCGTTTGCCGAGGAGAATGCGATTCCCCTGCTCGTTCTGGAGACGGCTGAACTGGAGCGCGAGGCCTACGCAGCGAACAACGGCGACCGCTGCTTTCATTGCAAGGATGAACTGTTCACGGTGCTGGAGGCCGAGCGAGTCCGGCGAGGGTTCGCTGCGGTGGCGTACGGGCTCAATCTGGACGACGGCAAGGATTTTCGACCGGGGCAGCGAGCTGCTGCCAACCATCATGTCGCGGCTCCTCTGGCGGAGGCCGGACTGAGCAAGGCCGACGTTCGGGAACTGGCGCGCCGTGCGGGGTTGCGGGTTTGGGATAAGCCGGCATCGGCGTGTTTGTCTTCGCGGATTGAATATGGGCGGCGCGTGACGACAGAAGCGCTGCGACAGGTCGAGGATGCGGAAGAGGGATTGCGAGCGCTGGGACTGCGGCGGTTCCGGGTGCGGCATCACGGCAGCGTGGCGCGCGTCGAGATCGCGGAAGAGGAGATGGCTGGCGCTCTCGATCCGGAATTCTTCCGCAGGATGGCGGGAGTGGTGCGGAGCGCTGGCTTTCCTTATGTTGCGGTCGACTGCGACGGCTACCGCTCCGGCTCGATGAACGAGTTGCTGCCGGCAGAGATGCTGGGAAGTACAGGACGGAGTAACCGAGGAGCGTCGTAACCCATACTCATGAAGATCGGAATGATCGAATGTTTTGCCGGGATCTCCGGGGACATGCTGCTGGGTGCGCTCATCGATGCCGGCGTTCCGGCGGAGACCCTGCAGGAAGCCGCCCGGGCGCTGGGGATCGGCGCGCAGTTGCGTGTTTCCACGGTGAGTCGCAGCGGAGTGCAGGCGACGAAGGTGGACGTGCTCGAAAACGGGGAACTGGCGGAAAGCGCGGGGCACGGAGTGGCCAGAGAGGGCACGCACGAGCATCATCATCACGCTCATGAACACGATTCAGGGCATCACCCGTCACATTCGCATGTACACGGCCGCCACTGGCCGGAGATTCGGCAACTGATTACGGGTGCGGATCTCTCTCCGGGAGCCAGGGCGATTGCGCTGCGGGCGTTCGAGCTGCTGGCCGAGGCGGAGGGAAAGATGCATGGCATCCCCGCTGAACAGGTGCATTTCCATGAGGTCGGAGCCGTGGATGCGATCGTCGACATTGTGTGCGGGGCGGTCGGGCTGGATTCGCTGGGCATGGAGAAGTGGGTTTGCTCGGCCGTGAATGTCGGCAGCGGGTTTGTGAACTGTGCTCATGGGCGGATGCCTGTTCCGGCCCCCGCGACAGCGGAGCTTTTGCGGGGGGTGCCGACATACTCGGATGGACCGCAGATGGAACTCACGACCCCGACGGGCGCGGCGATGCTGCGGGCGCTTGATTGCAGTTTTGAACGGGACGGAGCCGTCGCAAACA
>DASZYN010000465.1:0-4930 GCA_035545435.1 Acidobacteriaceae bacterium
GTGTCGGACACGGAAATCCTCGCCGTTTCCTTCGCTCGGACGGCGGACACCGTCAGCGTTCCACCTTCAGGCATGGCGTCCATCGCATTCAGCACGAGGTTCGACAACGCGCGATGCAGGAGTTCTGAATCGCCCAGGATCGACAGCGGCTCCGCAGTAATCGAGGTTCCCAGTTCAATGTGCTTCTCCTCAAGCGCCGGCCCGTAGAGCTTTACCACCCGCCGAACCGCTTCGCGCGCATCCATCTCCACGGCTTCGGGTTTCGGCAACTTCGAGAAATCGCTGAAGCGTCCGACAATTGTCTTGAGATTGTCGATCTCCTCGGTCAGCGTGGCCGTGCTCTCTTTGAACACCTCGTCGAACTGCTTCTTCGGCAACTTCTTCGCGCGCACCATGTTCTCAACGGTGATCTGCAGCGGCATCAGAGGATTCTTGAGCTCGTGTGCCAGTCGCCGGGCCAGCTCACGCCACGCCGCAACACGCTCCGTTTGCAGTAGCTTCTCACGCTGTTCCGAGAGCTGCCGTGTCATGTTATTGAAACTGCGCGCCAGATCGCCAACTTCATCCAGGCTGCGAATATCCACGCGTGCTTCCCAGTCGCCCGCTGCCACGCGTCCCGCCGCACGCGCCAACTCCTCGATCGGACGCGAAATGCGTGCGGCGATCCAAAGACTGGCCACGACCGCAAAAATGATTCCCAGCCCGGCGATTCCGTAGGCGATATCGCGGATGTGGGCCTGCACCTCAATCATGCCGCGCCGCGAATTTGCAATGACCAGGACCGCCAGCACGGTGCCGTCTGAAGCCTTCAGCGGGATTGCGGTCACGGTCATGCTGTCTTCGCGATGCCTTGTCGGATACACAACCCCCTCGGCATTGCGCCCGTTGGTTCGGGCGTCGTCCACCAGCGCCTGGTAGCTTCCGGCGCTTTTCAGGTCCTCCACCGGACCGGCAAAGTTGCGCGTCTCGAAGGCCCCCGACACGTTGCGATAAATCAGCAGCTGCGTTCCCGCCGGGACCGAGAAGTCCTTCAGGAAACTGGCGTCCAACTGCCGGCCGCCCACCAGATACAACGGCGGATCGGACCCCGCAACCGTCCGCGCAGCAAACAGTCCAATCTGCGAGGTGCCGTCCGGCAGGTCTTCCTGCTTCAGAAAAGCTGGCTTCCCGGCGGTCGCAATCGCCGGCTCCTTGTAGCCGAACCGTGCCGTCCATTGCAGCGACGAGATGATGCTGCCGTCGTGCGCCACCAGCTCCAGATACTCCAGCCGGTACTCCTGCGCCAAAGGCAGGGCCACCGTCAGATATGTCGCAGCGTCGCCGCCGTTGTTCAACTCAAACGCGATGCGTTTCATCACGTCGCTGGCCGCCATGCGATCCATGACCGCAGCAGTTTCGGAGGCCCGCTGGTTGAATTCGTGCTGGAACTGGCCCACCAGCAGATCGGTCTGCTGTCGGTCCATCGCTTCAAAAACGTGCCGGATACGGACTGAGCCCGCCCATCCTATTGCTGCCACGACGCCCATGACCGTCAGAGCGAGCATCAGCAGCATCTTCTGCCGAAGCGTCACTTCCCTCCCTCCAGCGACGCGTCAGATAAGTCCGGCTCGCCGTCAGACAAAAGGCGCAGATCCCGCACGCGGTCGCCTGCAGCCCACGCACGGGGCAGCCACAACAACGGCACAATCGCCGACTGATCGAGAATCCCGCGTTCTTCCTGCCAAAGCAAACTCGCGTCTGCACCCGTCACGCTACCATTCTCCCCGAAGCGGGCCAGAATCTCTTCCAGAGCCGCGCCCGGATCGGTTGCTTCAAGATGTACCTTTCGCAGTTCCAGGGCTCCTGTCGGACGCGAACCTGCTGTCGAAACCTGGACATTGAAGCCTGCTTCATGGAGGTTCAGGGCCAGGCGTTCGGCTACCAGCAACATCGTCGCACTCGTGTCCGACACGCCCATCTGCATCGGCGGCACGGTCGCACCGCCTCGGAGCGCCCTTGAGCGGTCGAGGTCCCTGTCCGAGGGGAACAAAAACGCGAAGCCGCTCAGACCTTCCGGCAGAAGGCTGGCAGTTACCTCGCCCTGTTTCTGGAAGATGACGTTGTACAGGGCCATGCGATCCACGGCCAGCGCGGCCGCCTGGCGCATCTCGCGGCTGGCGAACGGCACGGATCGGGTTATGGTCAGTGCGAGCAGATCTACCGGTCGCGACACCAGCACATTCATGCGCTGTTGCTGCGCCTGCCGCAGCAGCTCGGGAGGAACCTCCACGATATCGGCGCGTCCGACGCTCAGGTCCAGCCACTGATCCCGAACCGTGCGACGCGTCCGCACCTCCACCATGTCGGCAAACGGTCGTCCCGACCAGCAATCGTCGTTGGCCACCAGCGTCAGGGCGCCGTTCGTGTATCCGGTCACGCGGAACCGGCCCGTACCGGTGAGGGCTCCTTTCGCATCCTGGCGCCCGATCGCGAACTGCGTCTGCGCCAGCAGCTCCGGCAGATCCGGCTCAGGAGAATCGCTGACAAACACAACCGACGCTCCCACGCCGCGTACGCTTCGCCACGGACAGGCCCCGGCTGCGCCGCGGCTGCAGATATCCGTCAATGCGCCGGCGACTGCGTCCGACGTCAGGGGTTCACCGTCCTGGAAGTGCACGCCGGGGCGAATCCAGAACTCCCACCGGTGTGCTGCGTTCTGCGACTCCCAGCGCAGAGCCAATGCCGCCTGGGCGCCGCCGGTGTCAGAAACGGTTGTCAGCGTATCCAGCACCAGCCGGCGTGCGATTCCATCCGGGATCTGCCAGGGATCGCCCTGAGTTTCGATGCGCAGGGTTCCACCGTAATGCGGGCGCGTCCGCGCCGTGGCAGACAATGTCAGACAAATCAAAACCACGCTAATGACAAAGCGCCGAGCCATTCCACACCTCATATCGCTGCGACGCATCCCTGCGCACCACGACGGTCGCGCTGGTCCCGTTATGGTTGGCGTGGATGGCCGTCACCGAGCCCTCCACGGGCAAAGGTGGACTCACCGGCAGCACCTCACGTCCGACCAGTTCATATGCGCGCAGGCTGTCGCCGGCAGCGGCAGAGCCCGAACCCGAGACCAGCACCTGAACCCCCGATCCGCACTCGGAACGAAGAACTGCAAAGTCGCTCCCCCAGTCGGCTGCGCCGGTCAGGGGCTTGAGCATGTTGTTCTCGATCAGCATCAACCGACCATCCACCGTATTCAGCAATAGCCCGGTTCCCGTCGGACGCGGAATGTCTGACGCCTGATAGAACGGCGGAAGATCCATCCCAAACCCCGGCGCCAAAACGCCCGTAAAGAAATCGCGCATGGCGTTGTAGAACGCCCGCTGCGGCACTCCGGCCGGACCGCCCACCGTTCCAGCCACCTGATTTCCGACCGGCCCGGACACCGGCCATGGATCATCGCTGTCGCCGCACGTCACTGCAACCTGCGCCCCCGTGTTTGTGCCGGCACACTGCACGCCTGGCAAATACGCGTCGAACAAATGATCCTGCGCCGGCACCAGCTCGCCGCGAAGATCGCGCGGATACGGCCGCGTGTGCGCAATTGGGAAGTGCTGATCCTCGGTCCAGCCGCTGCCGGCAGGCGCGCCGCCAAAAGCGAGCCCCGCGCTGCTCCTCACCCAGGTCACGATCTGCTCCGGCTCCAGCACCACCAGCCGCGCCAGCGTCCCGACCGTGAAGACCTGCGCATCCAGCATCGGTTCTGGCACGGTGAGCAACAGCGTTCGCTGCACGACGAGGCTCGAGGGTCCGGATGCAGACGTTGCCCCGCCCAAATTCACGCGCAACATTGTTACTCGCGTTGCGGTGCCCTCAACAACTTCAGCGACCCACAGGCCGCCCTGCAAATTCTGCGAGAGCGTGATCCGGATCAGCGTCGCGCTGTCCCGGTCTCCTGCGATCACGCCGAACCCGCGTAAATCATGTTCCATCAACCGCCGGATCACAGGAACATCGAGCGCCGACAAACCCGAAGCATTCTGCAGGATCAGCTTTGCCGGTCCTGGTCCGCTGAGCCCCGCGATCTGCTTCGCGAGCTCAGCTACGGGCTGGTCCCAGGTGGCTGCGTGAGCGGCCGGCGTCAGACACGCAAGCGTGGCGGCTACAACGACAGCCCAACACGTCTTCATCATGATTCGCTGGGGCGGATTATATCGTGCGCTTTGCATTGCCCTGCTCCCACAAAGGTTCCACCTCGGTCGCCGTGTCCGACAACCGAGGTGGCATCCCGCTCTCTCGAGAGCCCGTCTCCGACGAGCCGAGTTTGCAGGAACTGGCCGTTCTGGCAGAGCGCTTTGCGGCGGATGCCAGATGCCCACAAGCAGCATCGCGTTCGTCAATTCTGCCCTCCGGGCAAGCTGGCCGAATCTCGTCCCGCGTTTTGCCCCGAAGGCGTGTCCGACTGTTGGGCCAGTCCTTTGAAAACATCGCTGGCAAAGAAATATTTTCCGTCCGAAGGCACCATCACCATTTGAATTTTGTCCGACAGGCGTTCCGCGATGATCTTGTTAATCAGCAGCGGCGATTGGTTGAGGACCTTCGCCTCGCTTGCCATGCGATCCGCGTCCGCCACGGCTGTCACCCGAATCCGGTTAGCCTCGGCATCCGCCAACAGATTGCGCCGCTGGACTTCGGCTTTGCTGTCGATCACCTTGGCCTGTGCCTCGGCTTCGGCATTCTGAATCGTTGCCTCCTTCCGCGCCTCGGCCTCGAGTTTCGACTGCTGGATCTGTTTCTGTTTCAGGGGCAGGGTATATTGCATCGCATCCGCCTCGCCTTTAGCCTCGACCACTCTGGCATGGGCGTCGCCTTCGGCCTGTTTCACTTTCTGCGCAGCCTGCGCCTCAGCCTGCAGTTCAGCAATCCGAACCTGCTTTTGCTGGATGTCGGTCTG
>DASZYN010000466.1:0-37885 GCA_035545435.1 Acidobacteriaceae bacterium
ACATTGGCCGCCGGATACCGGCTCTGGTCCAGCGCGATGCGACCTTGTCGAACGCCACACGCGCCGAACAGGTCGGCGCATCGGCGGCATCCTGCTGGCGACGCATGCGCGCCATTCGCTGGAGGCAGAAAAGCGGTTAACGCCACGCACTCGGACCAACTTGGTTTTCTTAAGAAACTGCCAAAGAAACTGCCAAGGCCCAGCGATAGAGGGTAGTTTGGCCGCAGAGGCTTCGCCAGTCACCGCGCAAAATCCGTGTTTCCACTGACTTTTTTGGTCTGATGCATCTCGGGGTCGCGTTTGCCATCTGCGTTCTTGGCCGAGGATGGCGCGGCGATGATAGTCGCGTCCATAACGGTACCCGCGCCAACCTTGATCCCCTTGGCCGAGAGATGCTTGTTGACCAAGGCGAACAGCTTCTCACCCAGACCGTGGACTTCAATCAGATGACGGAATTTGCAAATCGTCGTCTCGTCCGGCGTCGGTTCGCGGCCCAGATCGATCCCAACGAAGTCATCGCGGCGTTGTCATATAGCGCATCTTCCACCGCGGGCCGCCGGGCGATAAAACCTGAATTTTGTGGCCCTTACGGCATACGCAGCAGGAGGAAGGCAAGAAAGACAACCGCCACACGACCCTGCGATACGCATTCGCATGCCCTGTCGAACTCCGAGCCCTGCGTCGGCCACATCGAAATTCCGCGACGCGTCCTTTGAGCATCAGAACCCGCCGGAACTTTGGGGCAAGAGCGGGGAGGACAGAATCCTGTCCTCCCACGCTTTGACTGTCTTACGGATTGATGATGCTGCGCCCAACCACATGCTCTTTCAGCAGCGAACTCAGAGGTACCATGCCCTTGTAGATGAACTTCTGCACGCGCGCACCGTCAAAGGTTTCGGTCGTGAAGATGTTGCCTTTGGAGTCCGTAACGATGCTATGCGCGCCATAGAATTGACCCGGTTGGCGACCCCCGCCGCCGAAAGAATACAACTCCTTCATTGACTGGCGATCAAAGACGTGAATCTCCTCGTTGGAACCATCGGTGATGTACATGAACTTCTGCGCGGGATCTTTGGAAAAAGCGATCTCCCAAACCGAGCCGAGGGCCCTGGTGTTTACCGCCACACCATACTGTTTCACGAAGGTTCCGTCGAATTTGAAGACCTGGATGCGATCGTTGGTGCGATCACAGACATACAGCAGACCATCGTTTGACGGCTGGGCGCAATGCACCGGATTACCGAACTGCGGCGAATTCACATTGTAATGCGGAATCGGATCGTCGGTGGGCGGCTTGCCATACGCCCCCCACATGCGAATGAGCTTCATCGTGACCGGATCCCAGACCGATACGCGATGGTTTCCATAGCCGTCCGCCGCAACCAGTTCGCCGGTCGGCAGGAAACGGATCGTAGCCACGCCCCTCACATTATCGGTATCGAGGCTTCCCTTGCTGCCGTTAGCATGCCCGATTTCACCCAGGAACTTCCCGTCCTGAGACAATTTCAGAAGAAAGCTGTCGTGATACTGGCCTTTGACGAACTCGCCGCCGGTTTCTTCGTCAAAGGCGCCTCCATTCGGATGCTTGGCGAACTGTTCCGCGCTTCCGGGAGGAGGACCGGGTTGGGCAGCGCTAGCGCCCGCCATCCACACATTGCCGTCTTTATCGATCGTGATGCCATGGTTCCCCGCCGGCCAATCATGTCCTTCGGGCGGGCCAAAGTAATGTATCAAATTGCCGGCTTCGTCGAATTCCAGAACGTCCGGAGCCGCCGTGCAGCATTTCGCTTCGCCTCTGGTCAAACTGGACGCATTTTTCTCAAGCGATGGCGGCCTGTGAAGGACCCATATATTTTCATGCGCATCCATGGATATGCCGATGGTCTCGCCGAGCATCCAGTGATTGGGCAGCGGCTTAGGCCATGAGGGATCCACTTCGAATTTGGGAACCATCGTGCTCCCAGGCACAATGTCCTGCGCCTCCGCGACGTCGCCCTTGTCGAACACAGATGGGCCAACGGCAAAACCGGCGAGAAGCGCAGCGAACGCCGGACCAGTCAGCAGTTTGCGCGACCGGATGATATTTCTGATTGTATATTTCATGGAGGGCTCCCTGGAGATGGGAGGAAATTGCCTACGCCTCCCTTTTGCGCGAAGGTTTACATTATCCCCCACATGAAGCAAGCCGCCGGTTGTGTCGGTAGTGGGTCCGTTTGATAAATACCCCCCCCGGGGACTTTGGCACGGCGCTGAAAATCAGCCAAAGCCAAGTGATTTCAGACCGACCCACCACCGTAGTGTCCTGATTTGATTTTCATGCTTGCCTTGGCCTGCACCCGGTTTTGAAGACACCGAGTAGGTGTTTTTATGGAACCGGGAGGGGGTCTGGAGAGACGGAAGTTTACGCGAGGGAGGCTAGGTGCCTACTTTGAACCGCGAGTGACCTAATTCGGCCACTACCGGATTTAGCCTATGCTTGTGTCGTTGGGAATCCCGGATTAGACTTGAAATGTCAGCTTATGGGAGGCGATGGGGAGATTTTTCATGAGGTATTCGGGTTTAGAGGAGGCCTGATGAAAAAGTTTCTCATCGCGTCATGCGCGGTCCTGTTGCTGCCCACCGCGGCCTTTGCTGATCACGATGCCGAAATGATCATCGCTTACCGATATAGCGATCTAGCGTTCAGGGCGCCCACTATTGATTTGGTGCATATGCATCTGCACCAAGTGGTGAACTGCCTGGTCGGCCCCGGGGGCCCCGGCTTTGACGCCACTTACACCAACCCCTGCGCCGAAGCAGGCAATGGTGCGATTCCCGATGCCCCCGAATCGTCCATGGAGTTCCAAATGCGGATCGTCCTGGCCACGGTCAATGCCGGCCTGGCCGCCACCGATATTGCCACCGCCAAAAAGTACGCGGGCGATGCTAGCGCGACCATCAACAGCGGCCAGTGTGCGCTTGCAACAGGTGTTCACTATGGCTAGCTGAAAAAGTCGGTGGTTTGTGGGCTTTTGGATAGTAGAAGCACGTCGGGCATCCATACTGCTTTTGCGTCAAATTACGTCTCAAACGCCTGGGACAATCAAGGAGCTTTTGATGCGCATCTCGATTGCTATGTTCTTCTTATTTTTTGTAAGCCTAATCCCCACGGTCGCAGCAACTCCAAATATCCGCGTTGATGGTGCTTGGGCTGCGCCGACCCCGAACGGCGCCCAGACGGGCGTCGCCTATATGGTGATTCACAATCAAGGTCCCAATGATGACAGACTGGTGGGGGGAACTTCACCAGCGGCCGACAAAATTCAAGTCCACGAAATGAAGGTCACGAATGATATAATGGAAATGCGAGAGGTCGTCGACGGCCTTCCTGTTGCGGCTGGTCGGACAGCAGAACTCAAGCCAGGCGGCTTTCACATGATGCTAATCGGTCTTAAGCGGCAACTTCGAGCCGGACAAGATATCGTTCTGACGCTGAGATTCGAGCATGCTGGAGAGGTTCTCGTACACGTTCCTGTCAGAGCGGACAGCAGGCGATGACATTTCAATCCCTGCGAACTACGCCAAGCGCGCATAAGGGATCCTACATGAGGCTTCAACGCTATATTTTGATGGCGGGGGTCATTGTGGTGGCAGCGACCACCAGCTCGGCAGCGACGGGGCTGCCAACATCTCACATCTCAAACAAACCAACGCCTATTCCCGGCATAGGCGGTCCGTTCAATTTGATCGATGACAATGGAAGGAAAGTCTCGGCGGCAACATTAGCCGGAAAACCCTCTGCCATCTTTTTTGGGTATACCTTCTGTCCCGAAGTCTGCCCGACGACGCTTCAGGACGTGACGAGTTGGATTTCAGCACTCGGCTCTGACGCGGGCAAGATCAACTACGTCTTCGTTACGATCGACCCACACCGCGACACACCAAAGGTAATGCACCAATATTTATCTTCATTTGATCGTCGCATCCGCGGGTTCAGTGGTACAGACGAACAGACGGCAAAAATAGCAAGGGAATATGGCGCCTATTACAAGCGTGTTCCAGCTGCAGGCGGTTCATACGTCATGAACCACTCTGACAGAATCTATCTTATGAACGCGCAAGGGCAATATGTCGGCTCAATTTCCTATCGAGAACCAGATGCAAGCGCCATATCGAAACTGAAACAACTACTGCAGTGAAAGTTTCAGAGCTTGACTTAAATTGACCGAGCGGTTGAAAAGGTCGCCAATATGACGGAGGTCTGACGAAGATCAGATAACCGCTCTGTATTGAGAGGTGGCGTCGGGATTGAAGCGGGAGGCCTGCCTGCCGCTTCAATCCCAAGCCGGATTAAGACCGCCTACGGCGCCGGTGCGGCCGCAGGAGCAGCCGGCCGCGGCGCAGCCGGCGGGTTCTTCAGCCAACGGACCGAACCAGGAATGTTGGTGAGGCCGCCATAGATGATGCCGTCATCGTCGACCGCAACAGCTTCCAGCGAGGCGAATTCCGCATAAGGAATATAGCCCGTCACTTTTCCGTCCGACACGCTGCCCCAGCGTATGCCGGGCGTGGTAATTCCGCTACCAGGGTTGCTTTTGACGGTGGAGTTGAAGTCGGAGACATAAAGGATGTCGTTCTTGTCGATGAAGAGACCGCTGGGCGATCCGAACTGCTTCCAGACATTCAGCAGCTTGCCGTCCTGGTCGAATATCTTGACCGCATGGTTGTTACGGTCGGCGACATAAAGCCGGCCTTCCTTGTCCATGGCCAGGCCATGGGGCGGGTTGGTGTCTTCCGGTGCGCTGCCACGCGGGGCGAATTCCTTGATGTATTTGCCTTTGCTATCATATTTTATGATGCGATTGTTGTTGGTAGGGGAACCATGGCCGTCCGCGACGAAGATATCGCCGTTCGGCGCCAGCACCACATCCGAGAGGCCGTTATAGACATAGGGGCCGTAGCCGGCCACACCGTCTGTGCCCATGGTCAGCAGCAGCTTGCCATCGGGGCTGAACTTGCGGATCGTGTCGCCGATGCCTCCGGAATAGTTGATGCTGTCCACGACCCAGATATTGTCGTCCTTGTCGACGTAGATGCCGTGCGGATCGTGAAACATCCCGGCGCCGAAGCTCTTCACCAGTACGCCGTTGGCGTCGAATTTCAGAATCGGGTTCACGTCCTTGTGCAGATCGCAGCCGTCATCGGTGTTGCCGCAGCGTTCGAACACCCACACGCTTTTGCCGTCGCGGTCGATATCCACCGCCGACGCCGCGCCCCATTTGCGGCCCATGGGCAGCTGCAGCCAGCCATGCTGAATATGATAGGGCGCGAGCGGCCCGTTATTTTCCGGCGTCGCGTCAGCGCCCTGGGCCAAGGCCATGGCTGTCGTTGTCAATAACATCGCCGTGGCGGCAAGCAGCGTGGCAGGTGCGGCAAACTTCATAATTTTCTCCAGGAGAAGCAGCGCGACTAAGGCGCGCTTGTTTGTGTGGTTATATTATGGACCAGCAGAAATTGATGAAAACTGCTCGGGTTCTGTTGGCCGGCATCTTGCTATCTCTTCCGGTATTTGTCCAGATTGGGCAGCAAATGGGGGTGGGGCCTCGACCCGCTATCCGGCTGTTGCAGGAATTTGCGGTATGCGCTTCAGAGGCGGAATCTCACGCCCATTGCGTGAGCAATCAGGAAATATGATGGCCGTCCCCAATGCCGGACGCCTCCGACCACAGGGTTGTTGGCCTGGACGGGCCACAGGTAATTTGCTGCGAGTGCGAACCGTGGCGTTGCCGGGTTCTGTGCGGGCGCTGTTTCCCTCGCGCGATTTTTCGATTATCGTGGCGCAATAAAATTCATTGGAGGATCTCGATGCATATCATCGCCAAACTTTTTCTCGGAACGGCTCTTCTCGCCGGCGCCGTCACGGGAGCTCTTGCCCAGGCTCAACCGGGGGATCCGCCCATACCAACTTATAATGACCCGCCGGGCCCGCTGCCCAATCCCCTCAACATCACGATGCATCCGGGCAGCGTTTTTCCTGAAAACAGAGTGTTCGGCGATCCGAGCAAGCCGGGGATCTATGGTATGATCACTACATGGCAACCCGGAAAGTTCAGCCGTCCGCATTTCCATAACACGGACCGGTTTGTCTATGTCGTTTCCGGCACGTGGTGGGTAAGTGCAAGTAACGATTTCGATCCGAAAACGACCTATCCGATTCCCCAAGGCACCTTTGCCGTGGACCTCGCCAATAAGGTGCATTGGGATGGTAACCGCCTCGGCGGCCCGCCGACTGTGCTTTACATTGTGGGCGAGGGTCCATTGACAAACATCAGTGTCGGCCATGATGGCAAGCCGTTGGCGGTTCAACCGAACCACCAACAACGGCCGGCTGCTCCTGCAGCCGCACCGGCGCCGTAAGCGGTCTTAATCCGGCTTGGGATTGAAGCGGCAGGCAGACCTCCCGCTTCAATCCCGACGCCACATCTCAACACCGACCTGACTGGCTCTTTTTGTACCAAGCGGATCGTTAGAAACTCTCAACGCAGATTCCCCGCAACGGGATCGTTATCTTATCTATATCGCGTTTAGCCTCGCGGTTGCGCTGACAGCGCTATGGGTCGGCCACCTTACGGCTTATGCGGTGCGGGCCGCATCTCCCAAAAGCCCGCTCCGAGTGGCGCCATCGCCTGCCCGGTCGCGCCGCGACTTTTTTTCCGACATTCGGCAAAGTGTTTGCCGGCGTTGCACTGGCGACCGCGCTTCCGAGTCTGGGGTTCGCACAGGACCGTTTGCGTGACTGCCTCACCTGTTGCGCGAAATACCAGAATTCCCGCGGGAATGGCGGCGACTGCAATGTGAATTATCAAAATTGCGTTGCGAACTGTAACAACCAAGGCGAAACGCCGTCCACTTGGCGGTGCTGGTAGCCCCAAGCTACGGCCGCATTGACCACCCATAAAGGAATGACCGCTTCCGGCGCAAAGGGGGCATCTCTTCCGTCCGGTTGGAACAGCTGGCTGGATCGGGATGAGAAGAGGAACGCGTCTGCGTATCGCAGCGCCAACTTATTGAAAGAATGGTGGAGCAGCCATTACGGCTGAACCAGTCTGCGGCCTAACTTCGCCCAAATACAGGGAAAAACCGGAAAATAGGCGAAAATCTTCTATTCACCGGCGACATAAGCCCAATTTTACTGGCTTTTCACGGCCAAACGCCCCTCACAAAGAATAGGGAAGGCCCACCCCAATATCAGGGAATGATTCGCCCCGTATCAGGGAAACTCCGGGGCGGGCAGGAGCCCCGTGGTACCGTCTCTGCAACTGTCCCTCAGGGCCGTCCAAATCGTTCTGGGAGGCAATTAGGCGGTCGAGGAGGCCCTAGTGGCAGCTTCTCTGCGGGGGGGCACCCTTCAAGCTCGGCCGTCTGCCCGCTTCCGAGCCATTCGGCGACGTATGGCGCGCACCCTGTTCGGAGCGGCCTCGAATTTAACATGACCGGTAAACAGCATCCTGCACTGCTGGGCAGCACTTTTGGAAAGCTGTGCATCTGTTGTTCTTGCGGGTTACTTACGCGAGCCATACCCGGTTGTGATGAGACCGGTTGACAGCATGCCGCGCTATATCCGCGGAAGACGGAATGCGATCAGTTCCGCCGAATGATCGCCGCCAATTCCCAGGACGATGTATTGACGCCCATCCAACATATAGGTCATAGGCGCGCCTGTCTGCGGTCCGGGCATATAGACCGCGCCCCTTTCCGCGCCAGTCGCCTTGTCATAAGCCCGCAGCATCGCGCCGCGTACGCCTTGCGGCGAAATGCCGAAGCCTGCCTCGCCGCAGATCAACAATGTCTTTGTTACAGTCGGGCCCAGGATACCTGTTCGGCCAGTGCGCGGAATCTTGAGACCCTTCAGCGCGGGGTGATTCTTGATGTTGTCTGGCGTGTCACCATGGGCGACCTGCCAGGTGATGTCTCCGTTGGAAAGGTCGATGGCGGAAAGAGTGCCATAAGGTGGCTTGAGCAGCGGCAGACCATCGATGGTCGTCAGACCATCGGGAGTGACAGGGGTCGGGCCGGCCCCGCCCCCCGTGGTATTTTGCCCGGTCAAGCGTTGCGCGCTTGGCGTGCCATGAACATATTGGAAATCCGTTTCCTTGGGGTCGCCTGGCACGATGCCAAGTATAGCGACCGAATTCTGGGCGAATACGTAGACCTTGTGCGTCTCAGGGTCGTAACAACCACCAGGCCAATTGGTGCCGCCTAGCAGGCTGGGCGCGCACAGCGAACCCCAATTTCCACCCACAGTTGCCAGGGTCGGCGGATTGAAGACCCCCCCGGTGCGAAAATGGGAAATGAATTCCAACCCTTTGGCGTGCAATTCCGGGGTGAAGTCAATGATGGTGTCGGAATTGACTTCCTGCACCCCATAGGCGGGCGGCCTCGACGGGATGGGTTGTGTGGGTGAATACCATTCGCCCGGTACATCGCCCGCAGGCACGGGCGTTTCGGGAATCGGCCAGACCGGCTCGCCCGTCTCGCGGTTTAACACATAGAGGAAAGCCTGTTTGGTCGGCTGGGCCAGCGCCTTGACGATCTTCCCTTCATACGGGATATCGCACAGGATTGGCGCGCAAGGAATATCGCGGTCCCATAATCCGTGATGGATAAGCTGGTAGTGCCACTTGCGCCTTCCCGTATCGATATCCACTGCGACGATGCTTTCGCCGAATAGCGCCGGCCCTTGGCGATAAATGCCCACCTGATCACCCGTGGGGAGTTCAATCGGCAGGTAGGCTGTATTAAGTTCCAGATCCACGGAAATCTGGCCCCAGCAACCGGTGTTGTCCGCCCGCTCCGCATCGCCAGCCTTAATCCATGTGTCGTAACCAAATTCGCCCTTGCGTGGGATGGTATGGAAAATCCATTTTCGCTCACCGGTGCGGACATCGAAGCCGCGGACATAGCCCTTCACCCCGAAGGACCTTTTCGGCACATCACCGGCCGGGTGAGCCGCGCCCACGATAACGACGTTCTTCGCCACGATCGGCGTGGCGTGGAGGCCTACCTGGCCATTGACCAGGTCGATGATTTGGTCATCATTTTCCTTCAGGTCGACGATGCCGTCTACGCCAAAACTTCGCACCGGCGCGCCGGTATGCGCGTCCAGCGCGATCAGCCGGTAGCCCGTTGTGACATAAAGGATGCGCTCGTCTTTCCCGTCGGTCCAATAAGCGACGCCGCGACCGGAATATTTTCGTGGCGACGCGTCAGCGCGCGCGCCCTCATCCTCGCTGTGCTTCCAAAGTATTTCACCGGTAGCAGCATTCAGGCACACCACGGCGCGGCGCGACCCGGCCGTAGCATACAATCGGCCCTTGACGACCAAAGGCGTGCATTGCTCGAGAAATTCCGGATAGGGACCCAGGGAACCAGCCTTGAACCGCCATGCGATCTCAAGGTCGTTGAAATTGCCCGCGTGAATCTGGTCGAGCGGCGCATAGCGGGTGTTCGCGGGGTCGCCCGCGTAATTTCGCCATTCGGTGTCGGGCGCTCTGGCTTGCGCCCAGCCGGGGAGCCAAGACGCTAGATAGCCTCCAATCGCCGTCAATAGCAAAGTCCTGCGAGACAGCGATTTCATGACATTCCTAAAGACCGGCGGTCACGACTATGACTCGCCAATTCGCTGCAAACCCACAAACCGCTGCCCCCATTGACGCAGGCAGAGCGCGAATGATTTGTGTTTCAGCCCATTGCCTTCAGTTGGCTGACACCCTTTCTGATCTTGGCTTTCAGGTCTTCGCCGATCTCTGTCCAGGGCGGGCGCGTGAAGGTTGTTCCCAAATTTCCCATCATTAGGCTAAGCGTGTATTTGATGGCGCTGGGATTATAATAATCGCCACCTTCCATGAACGACGTCGCCCTCGCCATCTTTGCCAGCGGCGCGGTCAAGTCCTTGCCCGCGCGATGGGCCGCAAAGATCGCCGCAACGTATTTCGGATACACGTTACCCGATCCAAGGATGACGCCGTCGCCGCGCCTCAAGGCTGCAGGCATGTTGTTGTCAGTGCCGGAGATGATATTGAGTCTCGCTGGCAGGCCGTTGGCGATGACCTCATATTCCGCTGGATCGCCGTGCGAATCCTTGATGCCAATGAAATTGGGATGCTGCGCCAAGGCTTGAAATACCTTAAGGCCCACCGGCACGCCGGTAACCTGGGGTATGTGATAATACCGCACCGGCGTCCTTACCTTGTCAAAGATAGCAGTGAAGTAACGGATCACGCCATCACCGGCTGGGTCCTTGAAGTAGAAGGGCGGCTGGATCAGCACACTGTCGGCGCCGATGGCCGCCGCGTGCTGCGAGAGTTCGATGGTTTCGTTGAAATTTGCGGTCCCGGTTGCGACGATCATGTCGAGACCCATTTTGTTCTTAAGCGCAAATTCCGCAATCTTCTTGCGCTCTGCAACTGAATAGGACGGGCCCTCGCCATTGGTGCCTAATACCAGCACGCCGTCAGCGCCATTGGCTTTGTACCAGGACAACAGGTCGCGATAGGCTCCCTCGTCAAAGTTGTAGCTCTTATCGCAGGGTGTGACCGCAGCAACCCAGAATTTGTCCTTGGCCATTGAGGCGTGAGCCGGCGCCGCAAGTGCCTGGTCCAAACCCATAGCGGCGGTGGCCGCGCCCATGCCTACAAAAAACCTGCGTGTCGTTTCCATCTGTTTTTTCCTTATCTGGCCTAGGCCACTGGTTGGTGCCAAGACTCTTGAAATCACCTAGGGGCTGTGGGGCGGCGACGGCATTTTAATATGCAGAACGTCGCGCAGATAATTGACGTTTTTTGCAAGAGTGTCCTCGACGGTGCCCTCGCCCGGACGCGGGCCGTCGACATCGACCACGGCCCAGCCCTTCCATTTTCGTTTCCGAAGCACATCAAAGATACCAGGAAAATCTACGCCACCAAACTCGCCCATCGTGCCCCAGATATTGCCTTTCAGATATTCGGAATTCGCCAGTGTGACCTTGTTGCCGCGATACTTGGCGTAGGTGTCCTTTAGGTGGAACTCGGCGATGCGGGGGAGATAGTCGTTTACGATCTTTACGGTATCCATGCCACCGAGCACATTGTGCCCAGTATCCAGCGTCAACCAAACATATCGAGGATCGGTCAGTTCCATTACCGTGCGGAATTCATGTTCGCGTTCCATCGGTCCCCAGATATGGGGATGAGGTGCAGCTCGGACGCCGAACGCGATGGTCTGCCGGCCGATTTCGTTTAAGGTTCGCGCAAGAGCCTTTAGCTGCGCGGGGCTCGGGCCGCCCTTGGGTCGCCCGCCCATGTTCATTTTCCAATGATCGCAACCTGCGGGCGCCAAATTGGTGCGGGCGAACTGCACCATTGCCGTGATGAGCTCGGCGTTGCCCTCCTCGCCCAACCAAGGATAAGGACCGCTCCCAAAGGGGTTGGTGTCCTTGACCACGCCTGGCGGCGTCGGTGGGGGCTGCGGTCCCAGCGAGCGCGGCATATCACCAATGTCGATAAACTGGATGCCGGCGTCGTCGCAAAGTCTCTTGATCGCCAGCGGCTTGTTAAGGTAATCACCTATCTGCGTCGAGTAAGGCTCGAAGCCCTGAAAGCCGTAGCGCGCCGTGGCCTTGATCATTCCCGGAATGTCTTGGGAATCCGTCATCGGCGCTCCGCGCTTGGGCCAACGGCCAAAGGCGCCGCCAGCAAGTCCGAAACGGATTCCAGGGTTTACCGGGTCGAGGGACGCCATTGCCCCCCATGCAGGCGACGCATCAGTCATGCCTGCAGCCGCCGTAACGCCGAACACGGCCAATCCGCCGCTAAGGAATTGTCGCCGCGCGACTGGATCGTTGAAACTCGTTACCATGCATGTAGTCCTTTTCTGCGACGCTGGCACTTTGTGACGCAAACTCGTCTGACAATAGTTCGCCGCAGGCCGTCATGGACCCAGTCGACAAGTGTCACGCGCTGGCCGTTTATAGTATCAGGCTCTGCACGACCGTCTTTGACGGGTCGGCAGGAAAATTGGAAAATTCAGCGCGGCTCTAAGTAGGCCCGTCGCGGCGATAATCGCGAGGCGTAACGCCAAAATGGCGCTTAAAGCACCGCGAAAAATAGGCCGAATCGGAGAATCCGCAATCGTAAGCCAGTTCTGTTATGGACTTTCCGCCGGGCTCCCTAACAAGGCACTCACCGGCCCGCGCCAATCTTTGCTCGAGGATGAAGCCACTCGTTGTCGTTGCAAGACGCTCAAACACCGTCTGGACGGATCGCGAACTAATTTTGAGCGCGCGCGCGATCGAGGATGTCCGCAATTCGGTATCAGCCAGGTGGTGACGGATATGCTCAATGACGGCGCGGCGCAATTCCGCGGATGCGCCGACCACCTCATTGCCTTCCGCCCGGCTGATCGCACGCATGGCCAGATCAAGGCTGGTCCGGCTGACGCAATCGCGCCAGTCGGCGTCATTGCTAAGGCATTCGCGCTGCTGCCAAGCAGTACGAAGAAATGCCAGAAGCAGTTGCGAGCGTTTCACATCGACTTTCTTGGCTGCAGACCGCTCCAGATCAAAGCCTGGCTCCCGCGCGAGAATGCCAGCAATCGGCAGTTCGACGACAAACATCTCATAAGGCGTTAGGAAATCTACACTATAATTGTAATCGGGATCGCAGATCGCTGCCTCGCCGGGGTCGACAGCCGCACAGCGCCCGCGCTGGCCGCTAATGCTACGTCCCACGGATTGTAGATGCAGAAGAACAGACCCGGACGAGTAGCGCGGAGCTCCGGTGATCCAGCGCTCTGCTCTGGAAGCTCCGGCCCGAACGCGCACAAGATTCATGTCGTTGATCTTGCAGCGCCAGAGCTCTCCGCTAAAGTGGCTTTTAGACGTATCAACGACGCAACCGGAAAACGCCTCCCCAACAATGGTATTCCATTCCTGAAGGTTTTCACCCGCCTTCAAGTTCGAATCCACCGCCGAATTCTGTATTTCCAGCATGCGCACCCCCCATGTTTGGGTTTGTTGCGTGGCCACGTTGCAACTATTGTGCAATCAAATAAGCGAAAGGTCTAGTAATCAAAATTTTAGCCCGCCTTGCTGCACTGCAGCAATTCGGCTTCCAGCTTAAATGCCCGCGGCGAACTTCCGGCATACTGGCGGAATAAGCGCGAGAAATAGGCAGGATCATCGATATCAAGCGGCGCGGCTGATCCATGCCCGCTCGCGCCGCGCCGGCAACGCCTTTGTCGCCATCAACTGCGCCACCATGGAGCCGAACCGGCCGGAAGCCGAATTGTTCGGCGTGGAATCGATGGAAGGCCCGCGCAAGACCGCCGCGTCGGAATACGGAATGGATGTCGCTTTCGTCAAGAAAGTCATCGCGCAAAGCGCCGTCTATAGGGGCGTTCCGGCAGCCAACGCAGCGTTGCATATGGTCGTTCGTCTGACTGTGCAGAACCCCGGCTAGCCAAGTTTCGTCAGCCCCAGAATTTCACGCGCCTCGCCGGGATTTGCAATTTCCAATCCCATATCTGTGGCGATCCGCGCCGCGCGGGCAACAAGCTGCTCATTGGTGGCCAGCATACCCTTGCTATAATAATTGTTGTCCTCCAGACCGACGCGCACATGACCGCCCAGTAGCATCGCCTGTGTGGTCGCAGGAAGCTGCGCAGGGCCGATCGCTGAGACGCAGAAGATTGAGTGCGGCGGCAATGCCGCAATCATTACGTTCAGTACGTCATGGCTGTAGGGCATAGCGCCCTGAAAGCCCCGGTGGGCGCCCAGCACCATGTTTATGTAGTAGGGCGGCTTGTCGTAACCCTTTTGGATCAACCGGGTCACGTCCTGAAGGATGTGGTTCGGCGCGAATACTTCCCATTCGGGCTTGATGCCCCGCTCAGTTATCCGCTTTATCAATGTCTCGCAGCGGCTTGGGGGCGTGATTACAAGAATTTCCTTGCCGCCGTGCACATCGACAAAAGTCATGCCATCAAAGGTGGCCATTTCCGCGCCCGCTTCGCAGCCCTTGAGGCGTTCCTCGAACCGGTTCTCGAACAGGCCGTCGGGCCGTTCGAATAGCATGTCGCCGCTCGATCCCCCGCCGGTGGAATTGTTGAGAATGATGTCGCAGCGCTCGCGGATGCGCGAATTAATATCGCGGTAGATGTCAGCGTTGCAGGTCGCCTGATCGTCCGGCCGCCGAGCGTGGAGCGCCGCGATGCACGCACCGGCCTTAAATGATTTGTGCACCGACTCAGCGATTTCTCCGGGTTGGGTGGGAAGGTTGGCGTTTTGCGCCTTAGATGCCATGCCGCCAGTCGGCGCGACCGTGATCATCAGTTTAGTAGAGGCCATGATTCTCTCCAGCATTTGCGCTTTGTTGCAAAAGAGATTCCCGGACTTCCTGGGGGACGGACACTCCCCGGATGCTATCCGGCTCGTCCGGGTTCTGCTCGGCCCAGACGCGTTTTTCCTGGCATTCCGCCGCCAACACGTCACCGCGCATCAACCGATGGTCAATCTCGACGCTGCTTCCGCCAAAGCGCCGAACCCTGCTTTCGATGGTCACGATGTCTCCAAAGCTACTGGGAACGTAGAACTTGGCTCGCACATCCACCATCGGAAAGCCAATAATTCGATAGCGCTTCAGAATCTCGCGCTTGGTGATCGACAGGGCCGCCCCGAACAGTGCTGCCGTACTCACATCGAACATGGCGAAGTAGCACGGATAGAACACTATCCCGGCGGGATCGCAATCGCCCCAGTCGATTGTCACCGTCCGCCGATTTACAAACATTTTTAGCGCCCCTCCAGTCGAACCAACTTGCGGGTAATGATTTCGTCGATGCGATCGACGACATGGTGCGCCATCTGTTTGGGAGCCAGAGCATCCCACGCGGACCGATTGGTCAGCCCGCTAATAACGCCTATGCCGATGGCGCCACAAAGGCGCGCCATCGCCATTTCCAATTTGGGATCGTCACCGACAATCGCCATCTGAGATTCGGCGCATCCCAAACGCCGGGCAGCCATCTGCGCTGCTATTGCTGAAGGTTTTCCGATCACGACGGCACGCCGACCGACCGCTTTGGCAATTGCGGCGCCGATCATCCCTGAAATGCCAAGCGTTCGCCCCTTGCTGGAATAGAAGAACGGAACATCGGAACTCACATACATCGGAGCGCCTGCTGAAACGGCGGCGACCGCAGCTTCAATATCTGCCAGGCCGAATGAGGGATGCCACCCGATATACACCGCGTCAACTTTGTGAGGCAGTAAGTGCTCTGGCCGAACGATAGCGATACCCACCTGGGTGAGCGGACTGGCAACCCCTTCACCCCCGAGCACCAGCACCGTGCGGCAGCCGGAAGCGGCAAAATATTCGGACGCGACACTGGAAGGTGTCATCATTTCGGACGGACTAAGTTCAAGTCCGGCTGCGCCGAGGTTTTCGGCATAGCGTTCCGGCGTTTGGGCCGTGCCATTGGTAAAGACCACAAACGGCAACCCGTGGGACCGCAATTCCTTTATAAAGTCAGCGACGCCCGGAAGCAGCAGATATCCACCGCCCTCCGGCTTCCCCACCGCGAGCGTTCCGTCCATATCCAGGATGAAGCCCTTTACAGTATTCGAGCGACGCTTAGACAAGCGACGGGCCCGCATGAAGGGAAAGGCGAAAACCTGGGCGTTCCACGACGATGTCGCGCGCGGCAGGACGCGCGGCCAACTCCCTTAGCAGGGAGTGGAAAGGCGCTGCCTCCGGCAAATAGCGAGCCGAATCCGGCCCAGCTTTCAGCATCGCGTCGACCTGATCCCCCGGCATGACTGCTCGCAACAGAAATTCTTCTTCCGGCATGTCCGCGCGAAAGCGGCGCCGCATATCCTGGAGACCCAGCACGGCTGGCTCGGCCGAAAGCTCCCGCGCGCGCGGGCGGTCCAGAATCGCGGCTTCCACCTCGGACGCCACGGGCCGTGTGGGCCGCCCGAACCTGCCCATGACATAACGAATAACCTGGTCGGACACCTGGCTATATCGCTTTCCGGAAATAACGTTGAAGAGCGCCTGCGAACACACCATCTGGGGGAATGGCGTTACCATGATGGGATAGCCCAAATCCGCTCGGACCCGCACCGTCTCGGCTATAACCTCGGGGAGCTTACCTTCAAGTTTGACCTCAGCAAGCTGGCGCAACATCGTTGTCATCACGCCGCCAGCGATTTGATGCCTGAGAAAACTAGCATCAAACTCCTGCGGCATCCCGCGCGGGAGATTTTCGGCCACGGCAAGGCGGTTCCAATAGCGAGACACCGCTTCGAGAGCACCCTGATCCACCGCAACAGTATGACCGAGCTCCAGCAAATTGGCGATCATGCGTCCAGCCTCTGGCAGTGAGGTGCCATTGCCGAGCGGTCCAATACCGACATGCACAGCATCAACCCCTGCTTCCACGGCGGCGAGGCTGGCAAGCCCGCCCAAACCGATTGTGCAATGAAGATGTACTTCAAGCCGCTTGCCTCCGATTACGGCCTTAACGGCGGGAACCAGGGTACGAGCGCGTTCCGGCGACATCAGTCCCGACGGGTCCTTGAGATAGAACAGGTCAATGTCGGCAGAGGCGGCCAGCAGCGCCGCAAACCTGGCATAGAAAGCATCGTCATGCATGTCCGAGAGCGTGTAGGTCAGCGCGGCCATTGTCGTGGCGTCGCCTTCTTCCTTTATGATCCGCGCGGTTTGGAGAACTGCCTGGACGTCGTGCATCGGATCGAGAAGAATGAACCGCCGGATACCGTTTGCCTGCAGCCGCCGGTAGACGATCCGCATAAAATCGGGATCGGCCTGCTCCCATGCGATGAAGCGCAAGCCCGTAGTGATAAACTGCAGCGGCGTGCGCGGCATGGCGGCCCGCATGCGCCTGATGCGCTCCCAGGGATTGTCTTGAAAGTACCGCACCGCAACCGCCATGTGGCTGGAGGAGGTGAAGTCGATAGCGCGGAAGCCCACGCGGTCCAGCTGACCCGCGATTTCAAGCATCTGCGATGTGCGCAGCCCCGTCGCGCCCCATAGGCTCTGGTTGCCGTCGCGCATGGAAACATCGACCAGTCCGATCTCAGCCATCGGCAAGGCCCTCGAAGAATCGTGTATCGACGGCGCCCGCCCGGAACCGCGCATCCGCCATGATGCGGCGATGCATTGGCGCCGTCGTGGCGACGCCTTCCAAAATCAGCGTATCGAGCGCCTGGCTCATGCGCGCAATGGCCTGGGTGCGATCAACTCCGCTAACGATCAGCTTCCCAATCAAGGAGTCATAATAGGGCGGCACGACGCCACCGCTTTCGATATGGCTGTCGACGCGGATATGCGGGCCAGCGGGCCACCGCGCAGTTGTGATGCGCCCCGGTGATGGCAGGAAATTTCGTGTCCAATCCTCGGCGTTTATCCGAACTTCTATAGCATGGCCGTTAAGGGTGACATCCTCCTGCCGAATTCCCATGGGTTGGCCGTCCGCAATCAGCAATTGCTGTTCGACCAGATCCACCCCTGTAATCGCTTCCGTCACCGGATGTTCTACTTGGATGCGGGCATTCATCTCGAGAAAATAAAACTCGAAGCTTTCCGCATCGACAAGAAACTCCACCGTCCCAGCCCCCTGGTACGCCAGGCTTTCGGCAAGGCGCACAGCGGCAAGACACAGTGCGGCATGCTGTGCTGGCGGAATATCGGGGGCCGGAGCCTCTTCAACAAGCTTCTGGAAGCGGCGCTGGATCGAACAGTCGCGTGTGCCGAGTTGGATTGCGCGGCGGCCATCGCCGAGGACCTGGACCTCGACGTGCCGACCGCGGGTAATATAACGCTCGATGTAAACGCGCGGATCGCCAAACGCTGCCTGCGCCTCGGCCATTGCCATGGCCACCATGGCTTCCAGATCAGCTTCGCGATCCACCCGCTTCATACCCCGTCCGCCGCCGCCCGAAACGGCCTTTATCAGTAGCGGATAGCCGATTTCAGACGCATGTTTGCGCGCCTCGCCAAGATCCGCAGCCTGCCCGCCTGGAACTATAGGCAATCCCGCCGCCGCGCCAACCGCGCGGGCCTTCAACTTGTCGCCGACGGCGTCGAGGCTTTCAGGCGAAGGCCCGACAAAGATCATTCCCTCGGCCCGGACGGCACGGGCGAACCGCGCATTTTCGGACAAGAAGCCATAGCCCGGATGAACCGCATCGGCGCCGGATTTCACCGCAGCGCCGACAACGCGATCAACATCCAGATAGCTTTGGCCAGAGGGAGCCGGTCCCAGTACAACAATTCCGTCCGCCATAAGCGCCGGCAACGCGTTGCGGTCCGCTTCGGAAACTCCGAGTACCGTCGCGATCCCCATGCGTTTGGCAGTGCGTATGATGCGCAGGGAGATTTCGCCGCGATTCGCAATAAAAAGCGTCCTGATCATTTCAAATGCCAAGCGGCCGGAGGCGCATCAGGATGGCGCTCTGATCCACCATATCGCCATGACCTGCGGTGATCTCGACGATTTCCCCGGAGAATCCTGCCGGAATACTGTTCATCACTTTCATCGTCTCGATGATGCCGATGATGGTTTCCGGGCTGACAATGTCGCCCATCTTCACAAAGGGCGGGGCCCCAGGCTGAGGAGTATGGTAAAATGTTCCTGGCAGTGGTGGCCGAATCGCGAGAAGGCCTTCGACTTCAATTGCTGCCGCGGGCTCACCCGGTGGCCCTGCGATAGGACGCTCGGGTGGAATTGGATGCTGCCACTCCTGGGTCCATCCCCCGCCCTCAGCACGCGCAACTTTCAGCACAAAACGGGGTGTTGAAAGCTCCAGGCCTTGATAACCGCTTCCATTGAGCAACGAGACAATGCTGGCGACGTCGTCTGGGGTGAGGGGGAGATCGATTTCATCGCTCATTCCTTTGCCACCTGGGGGTTGCGCGTATAGGCCAACACCTGGCCGATCAGCGCATCCGCAAATTCCGCATCGTTTATGTGGCGATCGAGCGTGTAAAGTTCGACCTTCTTGGGCAACGCACGCGTTAGATAGTCGGCGAACACGGGAGGTAGCGATGGATCATGCAAATAGCCCTCCGGGCTGTCGTGATTGGAAAAGCCTTTGAGCGGAACATACATGCTGACCGGACCTTTGGCGTTTTCAATCAGGCCGGCCAAATGATCCGCCAGCTTGTTTAATTCTGCCGCTTCGGTGCGCACTGCGGTAAGGGCCGCGTTATGAAGATGGTATCGCTTGCCGGGAAAACGCGCGCGGGCATCCTCAATCGGCCCCGCGATCAGGAAGTCCGCGTTGCCTGGCGCGAAAATTACAGGTACGCCCATTTCCAGCGCGGCTTTGGATCGGTCAGGGCCTGCGCTACATAAGCCGCCATTGAGAAAATCGTTGATCTCGACCAGCGACATGTCCACCACGGCCGCCACCGGCCGCTCGCGCACGATCTGGTCCATAGTTTGGCCCCCAGCGCCGATGGTGTGAAACACCATGACTTCGTAACCTCGCGCCTCGAGTTCGGTACGTATGCGGTTGCTGCAGCGTTCCGTCGTCCCTAGCGTTCCGATCAGCACCAGAGGCCTTGAGCCGGCGTCCGGCTGCGCCCTGAACCCGTGCGCCATACCCGCAACTGCCAGAGCCGCGTTGCGATACACATCGCGGCTGATGGTATTGAGTCCGGAAATATCGCAGACGGCATTGACCATCGTGATGTCCCGCGTTCCTACGAATGGCGCGGTAAAGCCGGATGCAAGCGTCGAGATCATGACCTTGGGCAAACCATAGGAAAAGCTGCGCATGACGGCAGTCGCGAGCGTCGTGCCCATCGATCCCCCGATGGCAAAAATCCCCGCCAACGGCGCAGCGGCATCAGCCGCGTGCGCCGCCACGATCGCGCCCTTGGTCATTTCCGCCTGGCACTTGCCTTCATGTTTTAGCGCACGAATGAGTTCCAGGCTGCTTCCAGACGCCGCCGCAACTGCACTGGGCGGAATTTCGGCGTTGCCGACGGTGCGGCGGATGCTGGCGTCAAGGTGCACAACCTCGACGCCCTGCCCTTCCAAATGCCCGCGCAAGAACGCTGCCTCCTCAGCCTTGGTATCGAGCGTCGCGAGCAGCAGGACGCGAGGTTTGGATTTTGACATGGACATTCTCTCTCGAATGGACAGGGGCACCTCCCCACTATCGTGTCCATCATACGATGAAAACGCGACTGGTGGCGCTTGTTACGCCCTATGCCCCACAATTGGTGTTGGTCGAACTTACTAGGACTGACGGGTTCGTCTTTGGCCTATCGGCAACATAATTGGACAATTCGGCAATAGAGATTTCTGGCCTATCTCTAGCAGTAATTCTTCGCCATTCGTGCTTAAACGACTAATCTCACGATAATGCAAAGAGAAAAACGCATGTCCGGCCTCCGAGTTAAGTCCCGTCGTCTTGTCCTGCTGGCTGTAGCGCTCGCCCTGCCAGCACAAGCCCAAACCCATGACGCCCCCCATTACAAAGTCGATCCCTTCTGGCCCGGGCAACTTCCCAACAAATGGATCATGGGCCAGGTGGGAGGCATCGCGGTGGACAGCCAGGACCATATCTGGGTCTTGCAGCGTCCCCGCTCGGCTACCCCGGACGAGCTAGGCGCGGCGCAGAATCCTCCGCGAAGCGACTGCTGCATGGCGACCCCGGCGGTGCTGGAATTCGATACAGCAGGTAACGTAATCAATTCCTGGGGCGGCCCGAACTTCGTGAAAGATTGGCCCACAACCGAACATGCCATCTGGGTGGACAAGGGGGGGGACGTCTGGATCAGTGGAGCCGGCGTCGATGATCGCCAGGTTCTCAAGTTTACGCCTGATGGCCACCAAATTCTGGAGATCGGGCGCAAGTCGAAAGAACCTAAAAACAATCAGGACACAACCATGTTGGGCAGGGCCGCCGCCATCGAAGTAGATGACGCTGCGCATGAGGTCTACATCGCCGATGGTTACCTGAACAACCGCATCATGGTGTTTGACTCGGATACCGGTAAGTTCAAACGAGGCTGGGGAGGCTATGGAATGCCCCTGAGTCAGGTCTCAAATTCTGTCGAACAGATCGAGGGTGAAGTTCCGGCAGCAGGCCAAATTCCGCCATACGCAGCTAGTGACCCGCCGGACGGACAATTCCGTTCGCCCGTCCATTGCGTTCGTCTCTCCAATGACGGACTGGTTTATGTTTGCGACCGGCATAATGACCGAATCCAGGTATTCACGAAGGCAGGAAAATTCGTCCGGGAATTCTTCCTGCATCCTGAGACGTTGGGGAATGGATCAACCTGGACAATGACATTCTCACACGATGTCGGCCAAAAATACATGTTGGTGGTCGATGGCGAGAACAACACGATCTGGATCGCAACCCGAAGTGACGGCAGGGTGATTTCACATCTCGGTCATAGCGGGCGGAATTCTGGGCAGTTCCACTGGGTGCATCAAGCCGCCATGGATTCGATGGGAAATCTTTACACGGGTGAGGTCGACACCGGCAAGCGCGTGCAGAAATTCGTCCTGGACAGATAGGCAGCGGCATTCCCCGGATGACCCCAGATTGACATGGAAAGTAGCGCAGTTCCGGGGCCCGATGAAGCCCCTGAACAGCGCCCGGGGCTGGTAGGGCGGCTTCTATGCCTGGCTGAATAGGCGCCAACCAGCGCAGCCCCAGCGGCGAAGAACTGCACCGAGTCCAGACGGGCACACGGTTTGTGTCTTCGGGCCGCCGGCGATTAGGTTCCGGCGAATCGGCGGGCTGTTACTTGGGCGGCATCAGAAGGTGCACGCTCATGATGACAAACTCGCCCTTCACGCCCTGGAACTGGTGGGCGGTGTCGGGCGGCACCATGGCGTAATCGCCTTCGACGATGTGCCGCTTGGTGGCGCCCACAATGCCGGTGCCGACATCAGAGGCACTGCCGGGGCCGGAAGTCGGCGGCAGGATGCCGGTCAGGTGCCCGCCCGTGGCCAGATCCGCCGAACCTTTCAGGACATGCACCAACTCGGCCTGGCCGTGATGCACCGTCGGCGGCGTCACCCCGGTGCGGTATTCCAGCAGCACGAGATAGGGCGCGACGCTAACGATCGGCACCACAGAATTGATGGTGGGCGATTCCTGGTTCGCCTTGGCCTTGGCGATCAGCGCGGGAATATCTGCGCCGGACCGGAACAGCCCTTCGGGCGGGGCCGGCTGGGCGGCGGCGGGCTGGGCCATCACCGGTACCGCCATCACCGGCAGGATGACGGCAAACAAGGCATGGGCGATCTTCATTTTTCTCTCCCTGGGCAAAAAAGGGCCGGGTTATCCCGGCTCCCGTCCGGCGATCCGGCTATTGTTTGGCGCTGGCCTGGACCTTGTAATTGTCCATTCCGGTCTTGACTGCAAGACCGAAATGGGGGCACCCCGCCGATCTTTCACTTCAGGGCTTCCGCGGTCAGAAACTTCCTTCATGTCGAAGGGGGGCAAGTACGACCTCGCCCGCCCTCTTTTACGTCATATGGCCCATCGAGCGCTCAGAATTTCGCGGAGAAACCCACCGAAACCACCCGTCCGAGCGGATTGGCTACTGTCCGGTCATAACCTCTGCCGCCGGCTGTCGACCCCTGGATAAAGGGCGGCGCTGTATCGAACAGGTTCTTAGCATCGATATAGATCTGGTCGCCTCCCAATATCCCACCCGCGAAATCATAGGCTGCGTGCAGGTCGAGCGTAGTCAAAGAGTTGACCTTATCCCCGCCTCCATTTGGGTTATGATTCGCATCAAACGTCAGCGGATTGACCGTCCCAGGTCCCCACATACGATACGACCCGGTGAAATTCACGAAGGCGTCAATTGAAAAGGCACTGTCAGTCCAACCCAGATTGAGACGATTGCGGGTCTGGACCGAAGGGAAGTTGGCGTTATAGCCAGCGGTATTCAAGATGCTGAATGAAGTGACACCCTGACCGGCGGCGTAGTTATATCGCGTAAACTCCGTCAGAGAGTCCCCAACCGTGAACGTGCCCATAGCGGTATCGAATGAATACTGACCATTCAGATCGATGCCGCCGATATCCAGGTACAAGACGTTCGCCTGGCTGAAGTCGAACAGGAAGTACGCGACCGTCGGCATCGTGCCCGACTTGAGAGGCAGTCCTGCCGTCTTCGCGTCGATCTGCGCTTGGGTACATCCGGTCGGGCAGACCGTGAACTTGGGCTGCAGCGCGGGCGTGGAAACTTCGGCGCCGACCGACGGCGAAAGAACACCGCCCTTCAATTTATTATTAAAGTATGTGATCTGCACGACAAAGCCCGGCAGGAACGAGGGTGCAAGATCGGCGCCGACGGACCAGCTGTTTCCTGTTTGCGGCTTCAAAGTCTTTGCACCGCCACGATAGAAGGTAATGCCCGGTACTGCTGCGGTGCCCGCCTGGCATACTGTAGCAGTCGCAGCACAGCCTGGCAGAACGCCAGCAATACCCGGAAACGCAGCGGTCGGAATATTGAACGCCACACCATTGATGGTCGCATAGTCGCCCACCTGAGTCTGGGCGGCATTGTAGTACTGGCTTGGGTCACCAAGGCTGTCGAGCGAAGGCGCGACGAAAGACGTCGCATAAGTCGATACCAGCTTGAACCCGTCAATGATCTGCCAGCTTGCTGAGGCCTTAGGATTGGTGGTCCCACCCACATCAGAATATTCGTCGTGGCGACCGGAAAGATCGATGTCGAGTTTCTGCACAAGCGGAACATTCATACTGGGAGATATCAGAGGAATCGCAAGTTCGGCGTATTCGGACTGCACGGTATGCGCGAATCTGTATTCCGCGGCCAGCGAGCCTTTCTGGGAGGTCCCGGTGCCGTTGGGAGCGATGACCTGCTGGATCAGCGCCGCATGGAAGTTTTCCAGACCAGCCGCGACCTTCACGGGGCCGGCGGGTAATGAAAACAAGTTGCCATTCAGACCGGCGGTAAGCTGGTCAAAATTGTTCAAATTGTTGGTGAAGCTGTTGCCGGTCAGGCTGGCGATCACCGCGGCGGAGGTACGATTCGAAGTTCCGGGGGGATTCCAGACATCCAGCTCGTTCGATGCGTTCAGCGGTAGGTTTGTCGCATACACCTGAGTACCCGCGATGGACGGTGTAGTCAGGCTCCCTGAGCCATTGGTGGTGCCGTTAAGCGCAAGGTTGGCACAGGAAGCACAGAAAAGATTGTATACGTTACTGAACGTATAGTCCTTTCCGAGGCTATTGGTGACAGTCAGCACAAAATTGTCGTCGATATTCCACTCCGCTTTCGCGTTGGCATAAAAGGTGTTGGCACCTTCCTCGTTCAGCGCGAGCGGAACGAACCCGGACGCAGACCAGTAGACTGTTTCGCTGGTAGCGGTGGAGCCGGGAACGTTCATATAGAAGGAATTGGCCTGGGGGCCGGTCGCAAATACCGTAGACGTTACAGTTCCAGGAGCGTATGGGCTAAACGGCTGGCCGCGCTTGAAGTCTTGGCGCACGTCATAAACGATATCCGCACTAAGCGTTACGCGGCCAAATTGCTGGGACCCCTTAATAAGAATATTGTCTCGCTCTTCTTGAGGCAAGTCATCGCCCTGTCCGGCATAATCGCAGGGTGCGTTTGCGCTGGTGTTCGCCACGGGAGTTGTTGAAGTAACAGATGGATAAATTACCGAGCTGCCGGCGGGCTTGATAGCGGCGGGCGAGCAGTTGAAGCTAGCGTTATTCAGGCCGCCAAACGCGACGAAATTAGAGACGGCGGTGAAAGGCCGCGCGGCATTCGTCAAATGGCTCTGAAAAGAATGGCTTCCGGCCGCCATGATCCAACCGGAGTCCCAGTCTTTTCCAACAAGATAGCTTGCGTTCCATGTCTGGTAGCCATTGGCATAGCCCGCCTGGCCGGTGAGCTGGACGCCGGAATAGTGGCTGCGGGTGATGAAATTGACCACACCCGCCACCGCGTCCGAACCGTAAATTGAGGACGCGCCATCAGCCAGAACGTCAACGCGCTCCAGGGCGATCACCGGAATGATTCCTGGATCGGTTTGCGAATGCTGCTCGCCGCCCTGGGGCAAGCGGCGGCCATCCATCAGGACCAGCGTGCTGTTGCTAGCGCTGGCCGCCAGCTGATGAATGTTCGGCGCGTAATAATTGGCGTAGCCTTGCCCCTGGGGGGCGCCGCCGGAGGAAGAAAGCGCCGGAATTTTACTGAGAAGCTCAACCATGCTGGCAGGTGCGCTCGCCTTGATTGCGGCTTGATCAACAGTGATAACATTGGAGCCGATAGGCGCTATTCCGCGAATGCTCGTGCCGGTAACAGTAACGGCCTCGACCGATTCCGCGTCCTGCGCGGAGGCGGCCTGGAAACCAAATGCGGTTGGCACAACAAGCACCGCAATCAACTGCGCAACACGCTGCCGTGAAACTATACCCATCTTGTTGTTCCCCATTTTCGTTATACTTTCCCACGCGCGGCGGGCCTAACGCAAAAATACCTCGGCATTTTGCAGCGCTACCGCCAATCTTACAGCCGTGTCGCAAGCCGTCTTTGACGGATCGGAAGCTGAGCAGGATTGGTGCGCATTTTCGAGGTTATCTTTGGAGCGGCCCGGGTGGCCCGGATAAGCCTCCCCGGTGGCGGATTTCGGAACGACCCCGCCAGCCGGTAGGCGCGTCTTTATCGACCGAGGGGGACCGCATAAATGTGAAAGCTGCCGGGGTCCTTGCCTTTAAGGTCGTCATTGCGCTGGAAGTCGAACTTGGATTCCAAAACCCAGGCGGTATTACCTACCGGAGTCACGGCGACTGGCAGTTCGAAGCCGGACTTGAGAACCTTGATTTTCGCCGTATCGCCCATTGGAAGAACTTCTTCCAACCGGCCTTCCTTCAGGCCGGCCCCTGGGCGTCCCTGGCCCTCGATCATCAAGATGCGTCCGTCGGTAGATAGGCGCATGCCATCGGGTTGATACAGAGGCAGGTCGGTCGTCAGCATGGTCCCCTTGCCCGCGGTCCCGTCCTTGTTGACGTCGACCCTGTAAAGGTGATTGCCGACATAGGTGTTGGTGTAAAGCTTCCCGTCTCTGGCCCATACCAGCCCATCCAGCGTGGGATCGGAGGGGTCCTGCGTGTACCATGGCATTAGCGTGGCAGCGCCCGACGCCAACTTGAGGATACGGCCCTTGATCGTGTCCGAAATGTATATCGTGCGGCCTTTTATTGCGATGTCGTTGCACAGGCCGCCACCCGGCAAATCATAGCTATTCAGCTTTTTTCCGGTTTTGAGCGCAAAGCTTTTCAGCGTCGCGGTATGGTCGTCCATCTTATTGTCGCACACCCAGAGAATGTTGGCTGCCGCGTCCGGCAAGACGCCGAGGACGAAATGAAGGTCGCCTTCCTTCTGCGAAATCCAAGGCTCCGCATAAGCCTGCATCGGCCCGGCGCGATAAATTTTCCCGGTGCCGCTGCCGCCGATATAAATCGTTCCATCGGGCGTCGCGCCCATGCTCTCCGGAAATACTTTTTGGTCATCGATCACGATGTCTGTTGGCGCGGCCAGCCCTGACCCGCACAGATCGGCGGCGATCAAAACGAGCGCAAACAGCTTGATGTACGCCATGGACTTTCCCTCGTTTATCCCATCCTCGGCATTATCCGGGCATGGGCCGTTACTTCGGCGTCAGCTGAAGCAGCTTTCCATTGTCTGTCAGGACATAGACCGCGCCCTCGGGCCCGATGCGGACATCGCGAACGCGATTGTGCATATCCAATAGAAGCGGCTCTTCGTTCACGACCTTGTCTCCGGAAAGCGATAGGCGATCCAGCATCCTGCCGCGCAGAGAACCAATGAAGACACTGCCTTTCCATTGCGGAAACAGATTGCCGTTATAAAAGGCCATGCCCGAAGGCGCAATCACCGGGTCCCAGTAATATAGCGACTGTTCCAAACCTTCTTTCTCGGTAATGCCCTCCCCGATTGTTTCGCCGGGATAATCAATACCATGGACGATGACCGGCCAGCCATAGTTTGCGCCTGCTCGCGGGCGCAGCAGCTTGTCATCACCTCTTGGGCCATTTTCATTTTCCCACAGCTGACCGGTGACCGGGTGTATCGCCAGGCCTTCCTCGCTGCGGTGGCCGTAGGACCATATCTCCGGAAGTGCCCCTGCCTTCCCGATGAACGGGTTGCCGGCGGCGGGTGCACCATCGGGCGTGATGTGGATGATTTTTCCCAGATCCGTATCCAGCTTTTGTGCCATATCCCAGGGCGGCGAATTGGAACGGTCTCCGATTGTCACAAACAGATTGCCGTCGCGGCCGATCGCGATGCGCCCGCCCTGGTTATCCACCAAAGTCTTGGCCGGTAATGCCGGCCTGGCGCGGAAGATGACTTCGACTTTTTCGAGCGCGTCCGCGGCCTCGTCAAAAATGGCGCGTGCGACGACAATATTGCTGTCGGTATCGCCGACCAACTCACTGTAGGTGAAAAAGATCCGATGATTCGCGGCAAAATCGCGATCCAGCGCCACATCCAGAAGGCCTACTTGCCCAAAATTGAATACTGCCGGAACGCCGGCGACAGGCTTGGAAAGGGTGCCGTTGCTGTCGAGCAGGCGCATGCTGCCGGGCTTCTCTGTTATCAGGACTTTTCCGTCGGGAAGAAATGCAAAGCTCCACGGCGACCTGAGCTTCTCTGTCAGAATCTTGACGTTGAACGGCGCGGTACGATGAAACGGGGCGCGCGTCTGACCGGGAAATGCCGGTTTATCGTCTGCCTTCTCCGGAGGACGCCTTTCAATAGGTTGCCCTTCGACCAGGACGGCATTGAAGTCCGTGAGGATCTTGTCCGGCACTAATGGTTTCACGCCGGGCGGCGTACCCGTCGGCGGGGCTGTCTGGGCGATCACTCCGGCCGGCAGGATAGTCAGGCAAACAACGCATACTTCAAGCAATCTCGACTTCATCTTATTCCTTCTCGGAGTGGCGACCGGTCTGCCCTCCTGCAGCTTGTCCATCGGCAACAAACGTATCAGTGCTTGCCAAGCCGTCTTTGGCAGGACGGCAGTGGACTAGGACAATTCGGAACCAACAGCCGCTACCCCGATGCAATCGGCGGGCATCTTGCGATTATCCCGCGCGCCAGGCCGCTGCGCCGAACGTGCCAATTCTCGCCTTGGCTGCGGTTGCCGTCTTCTGGCATCTGCGCGGCACCAACGCCGCGACTCTGGTTGCGCCAAATACCACGCCGCCCGGATGGGGGTCTGGTCTGATTATTTTAGTCAGGCAGTCCAAACACATAAAGCATGTTGCCCGTCTGGGCTCGGTGCACTTCATCCAGCAGCGCGGCTGGCTTCAGTTGGGGGCTGCCGCCGCCTAGGCCAGTGGTGACGGCGATGAACTGCTTGCCGTCCAGACTGAAGCTGACGGGATAGCCTTGCACAGTATTGCCCAACCGGGTCTGCCAGATGATCTTGCCGGTCTTCACATCCACAGCCTTGAAGCTGCGGCTGAAGTCGCCCACGAAAGCCAGCCCCCCGCCCGTCGACAGCACAGCCGATAGGAAGGGCGAACGCTGTTGCCAGGACCAGACTTCCTTCATGTCGCTGGTGCGATAGGCTGACAGGCGGCCCATATTCTGGTGAGTGCCGGGCATGAAGAAAAACTTCTGTGACGCCGCGGTGCCCCCGCCGCCCAGCTTCATCTCCACCTCATGTCCCTCCATCATCACACAGCTCTGGCTGAGCGGGATGATCAGAAGATCGTCGGGCTGGTCATAGCTGGTGGCCTGCCAGTCATGGCCGCCCTCCGGCCCCGGACACGATGACAGCCACTCATTGGTCTTCTGGTTGAGGATGTCGGAGCGATAGGTCAGCGCGCCGGTCTTGTAGTCGATCCCCGAGAAGACGTTCTGAAAGATCGTCTGTTTCACGCCCAGGAATTTCCCGCTTTCGCGGTCCAACTTCCACAATAGTCCCACCTTGCCGATTGTCATCAGGGTCTTCTGATCGCCATGGTCGATCAGCACGCGCTCGAACACCTCGTCCAGGTCCAGGCTTTCGCCGGGAGAATGCTGGAAATACCACTTCAGCTTGCCGGTGTCGGGATCGAGCGCCAGCGTCGAAGACGAATAGAGCGTCGCCGCATTGCCGGTCTTGCGGCTGGCACGCATCCAAGGTTTGGTCTGGGCCACGCCCCAATAGGTCGTGTTCAGTTCGGGGTCATAGGTCCCGGCAATCCAGGTATCGCCGCCACCGCGAAGAAGATTGGGCAGGCCGTTCCAGGTATCGCCGCCGGGCTGTCCTTCCAGCGCCGTGGTGAAGAATTTCCAGTCGCGCTTGCCGGTCTCCGCGTCGAAGGCGCTGATGTAGCAATTGTTCTTGGAATAGTTGTCGCAACCGGTCAGGCCGGTCAGCACCTTGCCGCGCATCACCATCACGCCGCCGGTGTTGGAATTGTTGGGGTTGCCCAGCGTCTGCTCCCACACCTGCTTGCCGGTGCGCGCGTCGAGCGCATGGATATGGGCATCCGTGGTCGCGACATAGACCTTGTCGTGATAGACCGCCAGGCTGCGGGTCCCGCCATAGGCGATCTTCGACACCGGTCCGATTCGGTTTTCCCATATCAGTTCGCCGGTGCGCGCATCCAGTGCCTGCACGGTGTTGGACGTGTTGGACAGGAACATCACCCCGGCATGGACGATGGGCGTCACCTGGCTGGCACCTCCCTCGTTCATGTTCCAGGCCCACTTCAACGTCAGCGACTTGACGTTGTCGGTGGTGATCTCCTTCAGCGGACTGAAGCTCCAGCCCTGATAGTTGCGCCGGTACATCAACCATTCGCCGTCCGGCGGATGGGTCAGCATCTTGTCGGTAACATCGACATAGTTCTTCACCGTGCCCTTGACTGTCTGGCCAAGCTGGAACGCCGGCGCCATCTGGTCGGTGGGCTGGTTCAGCGGCGCGTCATTGGCGGTCTTGGCGGCTCGGGGCGCTCTGACCGGCGGCTTGCCGGTGGCGATGCTGAAAACCTTGACGTCGGTGCTCTTGTTAAAAGACTTCGATCCCGCCGGCGCGCCATTGGCCTGCAGCAGATAGGCCGTGACATCGGTGTACTGCGTCTCGCTGAGGCTGCCGGGCACGCCCGCCGGCATGGATGTGGCGATGAACTTGTATAAATCCTTGGTCGAACGGGCACCAAAGGAGCTGATGAACCCGTTTCCGCCAAGCGCGGGCGCGTCGCCGCCGCCGGTGAGGTTGGCGCGGTGGCAGCCGGCGCAGTTCTGGGCATAGACTGTCCCGCCTGCCGCCGCCTGGGCCGCAGTGTAAACGCCTACAGGCGCGGTCTGCGCCCAAGCCAGCGCACTTCCAAGACCGATCAACGCTGCCGCGCCCGTCACGAAACTCCACGACATCATCATTTTCCTTCCAGCCAGCCCTGCAGGTTGCCCTCCGGCGCCTTCGCGCTGTCGATGCGGATATAAAGCGACTGCTTCTGCAGTGCCGCCACCTGGTCCTGCGTCAGGGCCACCGATCCCGACACCTGACCTTCCGGCGCATGTGCGACGGTCAGCTTGCCGATCGCTTCGCCCGGCACGCCCTTGGCCAATCCGACGCGCACCGAAGCGGCGGTTGCGGGCGACGCCATGCGGGAGAAGTTGCCCTGGATCGTCAGGATGTTGCCCTCCAGGCTGGCGGTGATGTTGCCGATGCTGCCGATCACGTCGGCGCTGTTGGTGGCGTCGAAAGGCGCAGGGTCCAGTTCCGCCTCGAATATCTGAGTGACGGCCATAGCGGGCGATATAAATAAAATCAACACCCCTATGGCAAATCGATATATCTTATGTTGGCGTATCATGGTGCCAATGCTCCTTGCTATTTCTCAAGCCTGCTTGCCGTCTCATATGTGAGGCCGCTTTCCCGCGCGTATGACATATAGGAATGCCGGAAAATGTTTCGGAGATTCGGCCGCCCGCCCGGCACGTCAGTTCGACGCCAGCTTGACGCGATACATGGCCCCGGACGCAGGCAGCACCACTGCGCCGCGTGCCGGCGTGGCACCCGGCAGCGTCTCATCAGGAGTCCAGACGCCGCCCATATAGCGTCCGCGTTCGATCAGAGTGAAGCGTCCGCTATCGCGACCCGACGCGGCAGGCGGTCGGAAGTCGACGACGGCATCGAAGCCAAACACAAGGAATTCGTCCGTTGCCAATTGCGCAACCAGTACGCGCCCCGAAGGTGGGGCCGGTGTTCCCTCCAGATCCATCCATACCGGTCGCTTAGACTTCGCCGGCGGGAAGATGGCCAGCACGTCCCAACGATCGAACGACAGCTGGCGGCCCGCAATGTTCTCCGATTCGATGGCGGACTGCAGCTTGCGCGTGCCGAGTAGCGGGGTAATCACCGGGGCGGCATTCGACAGCAGCCCATAGTTTGCTGCCATTTCGACGAAGTCCGGTCCCCACTGGCCATCGTCGCTGGCACCAAACAGCTTGATCCCGGCGCCAAACTCGGCGCAGCCCATCGCTCCATACTCACCGATGGCCATGAAGCAGTAGCGAGCGAAATCGAGTCCGCGTCCGGCTTCGACCAAAAGCAGCGGATTGTCACGACGCGCGTAGCGATTCATTATGGTCCGATTGATGCTCAGGGAACGGTTGTAGATGTCGGGCGCAATGAGATCGATGGCGGAAGCCGCGGCCTTCCACCAGTCTAGGGTATGCGATTGACCACCGCCGCTTGGGTACGTCTCGCCGGGACGATCAAAGTCATAGTAGCGATCCCCCGTGCCGGCGCCGCCCTGCCAGGAATTTACCAGCATCGGCAGTGGGTAGGCCTGCTTGCCGGCCGCAGCCACGCTGTCGATGTAGCGTGCCATGTAGTAGGAAGTGAAGGCTTCCTCGTCCACGCCGGCACCGAAGGCTTGGGTCCAGGATCCCGGCTTGAGGTGTAGCGCCCCAGCGAACGCCCGCGGCACCGGCGCATCGAACAGCCGGTTCGCCGCCGCCGAGTGATCACGCGCACTACCGACGATGCCGGGTTCGTTCTCGACCTGCACCAGTATCACGGTGTGGTCAACACCGTCCACAATGCGCAGGTGCTGCATGAGCGCGGAAAATGCCCTACGATCCGCGCGCAGGGTGGCCTCGCCGTGTGGCGACAGCGACTTCGTTGCTTGGCCGTTCGCGTCGACCGCGAGCGGATAGCGCACGTGATCGTCCCGGATCCAGTCGGGCAGGAACTGCGACTCGTCGCCCTTCCAGGTACCGAACCACAGCACAATGGCCCGCAGGCCCTGGCCTCGGACGTCGCGGATGATCTGATCAACGGCACCGAATTCAAATCGCCCTGGCTGCGGTTCGATCAGCTTCCACGGAACCGGAAATTCAACCGTATTGGCATGGTGCTGCCGGAAGCCCGGCAAAACCTTGGCCATCTCCTGCGGCGTGAAGGTGATGTTGTCGACCTGCGCCCCGAGCATCAGAAACGGCTGGCCGTCGACCAGCAGCGCGTGTCGTGCGCCATGCGTGACCAGCTCCGGCAGCGGACGCGCCTGTGCCGGAGACAACGTACAGGCTGCTGACAGCAGAATCAGCGTGATTATGCATCTTCGCACGGTGTCTTCCTCCAAAGCGAAGAGGCTCCCGTCGCCGGGAGCCTCTTGCGGTGCGCAGCACCACGGTTGTTGCTTCCTCCGGATCAGTCCTCTGAGCCGAGATGATAGGTCACCTGCGCGCCGAAGGTCATGCCGAAATCAAGATTCGGACCCCAAGTATCGCGCAGCGTGGCAGGATCGCTGGTCGTCGCCATGAAGTTCGATTGGCTCTGCAGCAGCACCCGCGTGTTGGTCAGGTTGCGACCGTAGATTGCGAGCTCCCATGGACCATTCTCGGGAGTGAGGGCCACGCGCGTGTCGATGCGCCAGTAAGCGGGCTGGTGGTCGAGCGGATCCTGCTGGTCGGAGTCGTTGTAGCCGCTATTACGGAGCAGGTTCGCGTCCAAAGTGATGCGATAGCCAGACTCCACTGAGAACTGGTAGTTGGGATTGATGCCGACCTGCCACTTGGAGCTGTACGGGAGCGCCACGCCATTGCGGCTGACACCAACCGCGCACTGCGCCGGTATCAGCTTGGCCTCGAGTTGGTTGCAAGACGCGCCGTTGAACTCGTCGTAACTGGCGTCGCCAAACAGGTTACCGGTAAAGCCGATGGTAAAGTCCTGATCCGGTATCGGCAGCCAGCGGCCATCGAACTCCAGTCCCTGGGTGTGGGACCTGCCCGCATTGGTGGTGATGAACGCGTTTGACGGTGCGTCATAGACGCTGACCTGCAGGTTCTTGTACTTCGTGTAGTAGTAGTCGACCGCCAATTGGAGACTGTCGCCCAGCAGGTTAGCTTTGATGCCGCCCTCAAATCCCTGTGCCCTTTCGGGCTTGTAGGTGAACGGATTCGGCACGCCGCCAAAGAATATTGGCGACATGACGAAACCGCCAGCTTTGGCGGCGTTGGAATATTTCACATAGGCCATCACATTGTCGTTCATATCCCATTGCAAGCTGGCTTCCGGCAGAAAGTCGCCGTTCTTCAAGTTGCCCACCGCCTGCGCGCCGCCGGGAAACGGCAGCATATCGCTGAACGCCGCCGCACCGGGCAGCAAGTATGCATAGGTTGCCGGCAGGCGGCCTTCCTTGCTGACATTCTGGTAGCGACCACCGAGATTCAGACGGAAGTCCTTTGTAACGTTCCAGGTGGCAGCAGCGAATGCGTTGTACCAGTCGGCAGACTCGAACAGTGTGCCGCCAAAGCCAGCCGCCGTGGCGGTGGGCGGCAGGAACGGCGCACCGAAATTGGTGGGGGCGTAGACGTTGATGGTAGTCTCGAGATTATGGTGCAGGTAGGAGGCGCCGATCATCCACGAGACCGTCTGGGCCACCGGCGAGGTCAGCCGGAACTCCTGTGAGGTCTGCTGGAACTTCTCGGCACGATGGTCGCTGAACAGAGCAAACGCACTATAGTCCGGATCGAGGATGTAATTCTTGCTGTACCTCAAGAACGACGACGTCGATGTCAGGGTTAGGTCGCCCAGCTGCCAGTCGAAGTTACCCATCAAGACGTCGAAATTGTAGGTGCGGTTTTGTGGTTGGGCGAACTCTTTTACCTTGTTCAGACCATAGGGGATGGCCTGTAAGCCGGTAACGCCCGGCCCCGAATTGTACCCCCAATAGCCCGGGCTTCCGGGCGCGGCGCCGCTGGCCGCGTTGAGGGCGTCCACTGCCGCGCGTGCATCCAATGAGCCGCCCTGGTAGGCCTGGTGACGGTTGTTCAGATCTGCGCCCAGTACCGCGACGTTGAGCGCGCAGGCTGCCGGCATGCCCGGGTCGAGGAACCCATTGCCACGGCTGTACTGCGGACGCATCTCGCAGATGGAATAGCTGCCACCCTGCCCGAAGTTGAAGGTGCTCTGGTGCTCGTACTTGAAGGTGAAGTCGAAGGTGTCGGTCGGATTCCAAGTGGTTATCAGGCGCACCGCCCAGTCCCGCTTGTTGCCCACTGCCGAACCGTCGTAATTGTGGTAATCGGTATTGGGCAGGTCGTAGAAGCGTCCCGAGAGCCGTATGCCGAAGGTGTCGGTCACAGGTCCGCCGATGCCGGCATTGACCGATAGTTCGTTGAACTTACCGTAGGACACGCTCGCGTCGCCGCCCAGGGTCTTGCCCGGCTTGCGATCATAAATACTGATCGCGCCCGCAGTGGCGCTCTGGCCGGCGTAAGTCGGCTGCGGGCCGCGCACCACTTCCATGCGCTCCACGTCGAATACTTCATTCTGGTCCAGAGTTGCGCGACCGTAGTAGACGCCGTCGACAAACTGCGCAACCGCCTGCTCGAACCCTTCATTGTCCACGCCGGTACCGATGCCGCGCATCAGGAGCTGATCGCCGGTGAGATTGTGACGTATAAACAGGTTGGGCATAGTTTGCGACATGGATTGAATGTCGACAGAGCCCTGATTCAGGATTTCTTTGCCGCTGAGGGCGACGATGGAAGAAGGAACGTCCTGTATATTCTGCTCGCGCTTCTGGGCCGTGACGACAATCTCCTCCAGCGTGCCTTTGGCAGTGTCTTTGGCAGTGTCCTTCGTAGTGCCTTGCTGCGCCGTAGTGCCGTTGGCAGTATCCTGCTGCGCCGACGCCGGCAGCCCAGACAACAGCGCACAAGAAGCCGCTGCTGCCAACGTGAACACGATTCTATCCGCCTTCATCGCAATACCCCCAAAAATAGTGTTTCCCCAAGCGATCACGTAGCCCCATGGCGTACGCGCGAAGTGCTAGTTCAATGCGACCAATCCTAGCCGATGTATCACAAGCTCTCTTGTCTCAGTCGGCAGTGTAGTTGAACGATCCGGAAGTCCGGTTGGCCGGCAGAGCCGGGATGAAGTAACCGGGGCTTCCGCGACAGCGGCACGGGAAAGGCATGGACGCTGCCGGAGCCACTGACCGGCTCTTACATCGCCCGCGTCAGCGCTTCGCCGACGCTCCAGTGGCCTGGTTTGTCAACACCTCGCACATACTCGAGGAAGAATTGCATCCTGGAGCGGAAAAGGGGTCCATTTTCTGGGCGAAGTCACAGCTATGAAGAACCAGGGTAGCAGACCTTGCTAAGCATCTTGGACGAGCGGGCAACGAAGTTGGATTATTGGGAGGTTCTGATGGCTTTAGCTTTTTTCGAGCATGTTCTCTGTATGTGGTTTCCGAATTAGGGTAAATATGCCCCATTGGGGAAAGCCACAAAGACGAAACAGCGTCGCTCGCCAGAATTACTTCCCAGATTGTTGCAAAAACTAAATTGATGAACCGGAGGGGCCGAATGACCTCGCGTGCGCCCGCACCAGAAATATCCGTACCAGGCGAGCCAGTCTCAGTGACGATCGCTCAGAATCAGAAGGAATTGCTTGCCAGTCCAGATTCCCAGCTCGCAGCGAACAAGAGGTTGGTATTCGATTGGTGGCGCGAAGTCCTCGTTGCAGCACATGTCGAAGTCGCCGATAAGTATATGCACGCCGATTATATTCAGCATAATCCCAATATTGCCACGGGGCGTCAGGGTTTTGTGAATTTCTTCAGCGCTAGACCCCGACAAGAGATCAGCTCGACGATTGCCAACCTGGTAACGATCGTAGCAGAGGGCGACCTCGTAGTTTTTTCATTCCGGCGGGAGCTCCCAGATCCACGAGATTCCACAAAGCGATATACTTCGACATGGTTCGATATGATGCGTGTAAAAGACGGCAAAATCGCTGAACATTGGGATTATGGTACGAAATAACAATGCCGATTCATCATTGGCGGTGGCCAAGCAAGGAACGAACTGCTAGGGATTGCGTACCGCAAATTCCGCAATCACGTCGTCCGCAAACTTAGGAGGAAGAAATGAATTTCTTTGCCAAAGCGATTTCGAGTGTTGCCGTCGTCGCATGTTTGGGCGCTGCAGATTTAGCTTTTGCCGCACCCGCCGAAAGCACCAGCGCCACTGCCTCAGATCCAGAAGGGGCGCCGCCAGATCCGGGGCACGTCCCATTCGTGCTACCCAAAGACATTAAATGGATTGGAACTCCGGGAAAGCAAGAAACCGCCTTCTTGTATGGCAATCCTGATAAGGCCGGACCCTATGCTGTCCTCTATAAATGGTATCCCGGAGCGTTCTCCCACCCCCACTTTCATGACCGAACACGGTGGATCTACGTCGTCTCGGGTACATGGTGGGTCAGTTCGAGCAACACCTACGATGAAAAGCTCACCTTCCCGTTCCATGCCGGCACCTTCTCCACAGATGTCGCAAATACCGTCCACTGGGATGGTAATCGTGCAGGCGAACAGGAGAATGCAGTCATACTGCTTGCGGGAATTGGTCCTGTGAAGACCATCCAAGTCGACGAACAGGGAAGGCCGCAGTGACCTGCTTGCCGCAGGAGCATTTCCTATGAACATTGTTGCGAGGCCGGTATATCGGAACGCCACCTTTATAGGTGGCGCCGAAAGTTCGCCACCGAGCTTCCTGGTGAGGTGAAGAATAGGATGGTCATCGGAAAGACTTGATCCTCCATGGGATGATACTTTCAATGCAGGTTCATCCACAGGATCGGTGATTTCATTTTTTGGTTTTGGCCGCGATGGATTGCAAAATTACCCGGGTGCGCCGACTTCTGCATGATATCTGTGGCAATCCGGCGGTCCATGCACGGTTCTTAAATACGCTTTCGCTCCTTGAGCACGCTGGGAGCCGCAAGATAATGCTTAGCCAATCGCGGCCCGGCGCGTCTTTGGATCATGAAACCCTCAAGCATCTTGCCGAAGAAACACGGCATGCCTACTTCTTTAGGCGGGCCGCGGAAGCTGTCGCGCGCAGGAAGCTTGATTACAGCGAGAATGATCTTTTGGCTGGCGCGCATGCTCGTTTGTACATGGGGCGGCTCGACGCTTTCATTACCCGGTCCGTACAGGGCCCTCTTGCTTATCTTTATATGACGCTCGTCGTCGAGCTGCGGGCCACATGGTTTTATAACCTCTACCAGGATGTTCTCAAAGAACTGGAACAGCCGATTAACTTAAAGGGACTGCTCGCCGAGGAGAAACGGCACCTCGAAGGCATCTCCATGCAACTTTCCGCTCTAGGAGAAGACATCAACGTCTCCCTACCGCTCCTTAAATCATTTGAAGAGTCGAAATACGCGGCCCTGCTGGGGGCGCTGGAGCGCTCGGCCAACATTTAGCGACGCATGCGCCATCAAGCGCCGGAAATGTCGGGACAATTCCCCGCATGTGCGGAAAGTATTTATGGAGATATACCAATCAGAT
>DASZYN010000467.1:0-3241 GCA_035545435.1 Acidobacteriaceae bacterium
CTTTCATGCCGGCGACAAGACCGTCGAGGGGGTGGAGTACTTCGATCCGCAGGGCCCGGATCACATCTGGTATCGCTTCAACGTCTCCGGGGAGAAGGGCCTGATCCTTGGGTCCTACTCGTTCGCGGCCTCGGACCCGGACCAGGAAGCCTACCACCTGCAGCACCCTGACGCTGTGGGGTCGAGTCTGCATCGATTTGTGCTGCAAAGCTCTTTCTCCGGAACCGCATCGACACTCGGCACGATCGACGGCGCGCCTACCTACGACGATTTCCGGACGCGCATCGTGAGCATCGTGCAGGCGGAGACGGTGACGGCGAGCGCGAGCGATACCGGGACGAACGCCCCGCACTAAACAGCGATCCGAATCCTCCATCGCCCCCGGCTCCGTTCATTCAGGTTTGCGTGCGCACTCTGCGCTCAGCGCCCTGTACCCTGTTGTTCATGGAACCGAACGAAGCCCGCGAACTCCAGGAACAACACGAAGAAGCGGCTGCGAATCGCAGGATGCATCCGGTCAGCTTCACGATGTCCGTACTCGCTGTCATGGTCGCGATCGTTACCGTGCTTGGGCATCGCACCCATACCGAGGCGGTGCTCAGCCAGGCGCGCGCGACCGACGAATGGAACCTCTACCAGGCGCACAAAATACGCCAGTACGATACGCAGCTGATCACGGATCTTCTCTCCACCTTGCCGATTCGCGACCAGGCCGCGGCCAACAAGATCACCGACAGCTACAAAAGCCATGTGCAGAAGTGGAATGAGGACCTGACAGAAACGCAGAACAGAGCGAAGGAGATGCAAGGCGAGGTCCTGCGCTCGGAACGCCGCGCCGATCGGTTCGATCTGGCTGAGGCGCTGCTTGAAATCGGGTTGGTCGTGACTTCCATTACGCTGCTCGCCGGCCAACGTGCCTACTGGTATATGGGCCTTTGTTTCGGCATCGCCGGAGTGATCACAGCCGCGCTGGCGTACGCGGTCCACTAAACATTCCTGCGCGAGCGGCGCGATGCCGCTCCCATCTATCATGTCCCGGTCGAAAAATTATCTTTTCCGCGGAGTCTCCATGAAGTTTGCGCAATACGTGGTCGCTGTTCTCGCCTTGCTGGTTGCACCCGGCTCTCTGCTGCGCGCACAAAAGGCCGGCGATCTCAAAATCTTCTTCATCGATGTCGAGGGCGGCCAGTCCACGCTGTTCGTCACGCCGGACCAGCACTCGCTTCTCATCGATACGGGCTGGCCGGGTCATGAGGGCCGTGACGCGGACCGCATCGCAGCCGCGGCGAAAAAAGCCGGCCTCACGCGCATCGACTTCGTCCTGCTGACGCATTACCACGTCGATCACACCGGCGGTGTGCCGCAGCTGGTCGAGCGCATCCCGGTGGGCACGTTCATCGATCACGGGCCGCTGCGCGAGCCGGGTGACAAAGCTACTTCGAATGCGTATGAGGCCTACCAGAAGGTTCTTGCCAGCGGAAAGTACAAGCACATTCTGGCGAAGCCTGGCATGATGCTCCCCATCCCGGGCCTGACGGCTGAGGTCCTGACCGCCGACGGCGATGTTCTGCAGAAACCATTGCGGGGCGCCGGCCAGCCCAACCCGTTCTGTGAAAAATCCGAGCATCGCGCCGCCGATCAAACCGAGAATTCGCGTTCGGTGGGCACGCTGCTGACCTGGGGGAAGGTCCGCATTTTGGATCTCGGCGACCTGACCTGGGACAAGGAGATGGACTTTCTCTGCCCCAACAACCGGATCGGCCACGTGGACATCCTGGTTGTGTCGCATCACGGCTGGTACCAAAGCTCCAGCCCGGCCCTGGTCGATGCCATCACCCCCCGGATCGCCGTCATGGACAACGGCGCCAAGAAAGGCGGCTCCAAGCCGACCGTGGAAACCCTGCGCAGGATTCCCGGGCTGGAGGCACTGTGGCAGCTCCATTCCTCCGAGGAGGCCGGGACCGACAACGCGCCGGAGAAGTTCATTGCCAATCTCCCCGGCTCCGACACCGGTTACGGTTTCGAACTGAACGTTTCGCGGAACGGGAGCTTCACGGTGACCAACGCCCGCACGCAGGCCACCACCCGCTACGCGGCTCACTAAGCAGAAGAGCGGCCCGCCTATCGCTGGGGCCTGAAAACGGGGCGTCAAGCGCCGGCATGAGGCAGATCGGGCTGAGTTCTGCAACGGATGTTGTGCCCGTGTCATCAGACCGTCATGGGCCCGCAGAGGAGCCCGAAGTGCGTTCGCCTCAACAAGAGAGTCCTGATATCCTCTGCGCAACGGCTCTTCTTGCACGCTTTGTCTCCCGAGGAACTACGTGCCCGGTCAACAGGAAGTGCGATGGTCACAACTGAAAGTCGGCGTCCTGGTGATCGTCGCGCTGTGCGCCCTCGTCGCCCTGGTGTTCCTGATGTCGGGCAGCACGGGCGGCTTCTGGTCGGGACATCTGATCCTGCGCTCGTATTTTGAGAACTCCGCCGGCCTGAAGGTGGGAGCCCCGGTGACGCTGGAAGGCGTGACGGTGGGCAACGTTTCCAAAATCCGCATCCGCCCGGAGCGCGCGCCGACTCCGGTTGAAGTGGAGATGGAGATCAATAAGCATTTCCAGGACGCGATTCGCCAGGGTTCAAAAACCAGCCTGACCACGCAGGGCGTTCTCGGGGACACGCTGGTTGACATCGATATGAAGTATGCGAAGGGGGGACCGGTACAGAACCACAGCGAACTGCCGACCACCGAATCGCCGAACCTCCAGGATGTGATTCAGGCCAGCCAGGGTACGATCCAGCGGCTCGATACGATCCTCGATCAGGTGAATCAGATCGCGACGACGCTGAACTCGAAGAACGGTTCGATTGGGCTTCTGATCAACGATCCCACGCTCTATAAGAAGGCAGTCCACACGGTCGATGAGCTGACTTCGATCGTCGATCAGATCAACAACGGGCAGGGGTCGATCGGCAAGCTCATCCAGGACGATTCCATGTACAACCGCCTGAACGACATGGTGGCCAAGGCCGATGACATCACGACGAAGCTGGATCAGGGACAGGGCACGGCGGGCAAGCTTCTGAAGGATGAGAGCCTCTACAACGAGCTGAAGCAGACTACCCACAACCTGAATGAGATCACCGCATCGATCAACTCAGGCAAAGGCACGCTGGGCATGCTGACCAAGGATCCGAAGACGGCGGCCAAATTGTCGGACACCATTGAAAAGCTCGACACCATGCTCAC
>DASZYN010000468.1:0-3120 GCA_035545435.1 Acidobacteriaceae bacterium
CCAGGAAAGTAGAACTGGAGGATATCGGCCGCAGAACGTCCTTCTGTTGCCATCTCCGTGGCGCCTGCCTGGCACAATCCCACGCCATGCCCATAGCCGCGGCCGTCGAAACTCAAAACTCCTTCCCGCAACTGGACCGAATACCAGTCGCTCCGCAGCTGATTCCATCCCAGGGCGCGATTCAGAGCAAAGCGCAAACTGCTTGCCGATACCGGCACCTCGCCATCTTTCCCCAGAAAACCCAATCGCAACACGCGTCCTTCCCTTGTGCGCTTCACAACGTGAACAGCCCTGATCCTCTGCGGCAGCTTCCACCCCGCGCTCTGTGCCACGCGCTCCAGATCGGCCACCGCAATTTCTGCATGCCATTGCGCCGCGCCGTGTCGAGTGCAATACGGATCGGCACGGGCTTTCAGATATTGCGCGCGCGTTCCCGGCCACGCCTGACTCGCATCTTCGCTTCGTCCACCGCAGTTCTGCGTGTAGAAAACCAGCGCCCGCCGCGACCCGTACCATAACGTTTCGCCGGCGGTCTCGCGCACCGCGCGCTGCACCAGTTCCGAAGGCGTCCCGAACTTCAGTGCCTGGCAGTGTGTGCTGTCGCAGAGATCGAACCCGTCTCCTCGATGCCGGGATGCGTTTTCCAGGGCGAAGGTGCGCACCGCAATCGCCATGGCCTTGAGGGACTCGATGGGCTCCTTTGCTCCCGCCTCTCCCCGGAGCGCCAGGGCGACATAACGCTCGCTATCCATTGTGAGGAGCAGGCGCAGAGCCCCGTGGGCAACGGCGATCTTCCACACACCCGCGGCGGCGATCGGCCTGACTCCTCCATCCGGCGTCAGCCGATAAGCTCCCTCCAGCTCCAGCTCGCGGGCGCTTGTGTTTCTTCCCAAATCGACCGCATCACCCTGCAATCTCACGGTCAGCGGCTGGCGCACCTTCTTCGCGCGACATTCGGTACACAGCTTCGCGGTTTCGTTCTGCCCGAGCGGCGTGATCGTCACAACATTGATCCTGTGCGACGTAAACAATTCGACGGTCAGAGGCCGAGCCGCGTCCTCCCGCGACTGCGCAGGACAAGCCACACCTCCAGTCGCCGCGATCAGGATCCAAACGGCAACCCTTCTCATTGTTCTCGTCCCCACAGAGCGAAGAACTGATGCGCCAATCCCGCAGCATCCGCACCGTTTCCACGCGGAACATAGATCACCACGACGACCCGCTCCCTGCTTCGCGATGCGATTCCGGCAAACCATCCGTGCGTCCACGCCGCCCCCACATCGCTCGCAGTCCCAGTTTTGCCTGCAATCGTTATCCCAGTCGTCGCCGCGTTGTGCGCCATTCCATAAGCAACGGATCCCTCGAGCCCTCGGCGCACGACCGGTGTCGCATCGACCCTTTGTGCAAGCCACAAATAGGCTTGCGCCAGTTGTACCGGAGTCACCCTGATACCACTGAGGCCCAGGACCAGCAACTGCACTTCTGCGTCATTGCCTGGAACCTCAACATTGCCTGCGGCTTCGGCAGCGATCAAGCCCGTCCGGCTCCCGAAACCGGCAGCGTGCAGCACGTCCACGGCTTCACGCGGCGAAAAGCGCCGCGCCAGATTCGCAAACCAGGTGTTGCACGAGTACGCGAGCGCGCGTTCTGCATCGAACGTGTTCTGCTCCCGCGGATGTGTGCACGCCAGATTGCGTCCGGCAATTTTCAAGTTGCCATGGCACGCAACCGTCGTCTCCGGCCGTACGCGTCCTGCGTGCAGCGCGGCTGCCAGAAACAGTGGTTTCAGTGTCGATCCCGGCGCGCTCGCTCCACGTCCTGCCTCGGACGTGCGCACCACCCCAAGCAGACGGCCGTCGGCGCCATCCAGCACCACGCCAACCGCATTGGTTCCGAGCAGTGCCTTATCCAGCGCCCGTTGCACCGTATTCGATCCGGCTGCCGCCCAGGCAGAGAGATCACCGCAGCCAATCGCCACAGCGATTGCGATCGTCGCCATCCAGAGCATGCGTTCCACTCTACTCGCAGCGGTCTCCTCGCCCGAAGCCCGGTCGTCATCGGCCACCGCCGCGAATCTGCATGAAATCGCGGGGAGCATTTTGCGTTCAGCAAACTTTTGCGGGCAACTCTTTATTTGGATTGCTCCCGCGTGCTGTTGATTTGCGAAATATCTCTTTGCCACTTCACAATATTTCAATATGCAGACGCGACGCGACTTCCTCAAAATAGCTGCGATGTTGTCAGGGGCTTCGGCCGTGTCGGGATTCGTTCCCGAATCGATTCAGCGGGCCTACGCGATTGAGCCCGAACCTGGGTCGACCTATCTCGATGCCGAGCACGTCGTAATTCTGATGCAGGAGAATCGCTCTTTCGACCATACACTCGGAACTCTGCGCGGCGTTCGCGGCTTTAACGATCCTCGCGCGATCCGTCTGCCCAACGGCAATTCTGTCTTTATCCAGACGAGCGCCGCCGGCGACTCCTACGCTCCCTGGCGGCTGGATATACGGGATACACGTATTACCTGGATGGGCTCCATTCCTCACTCGCGCAACAGCCAGGTGGATGCCTGGAACGAAGGCCGTCACGACGGCTGGATCGAGGCGAAACGCTCCGGCAACCACGAGTATTCCAACGTGCCCATGACCATGGGCCACTACACGCGGGAAGACATTCCCTTCTACTACGCACTCGCCGATGCATTCACTGTGTGCGACCAACATTACTGTGCGGTCATGACCAGCACAACGCCGAACCGCAGCACGTTCTGGACGGGGACCGTCCGTGACCGCCAGACGACCGACGCCAGGGTCTACATGCGGAACGAACAGTATGAGCGGTTGCAGATGCCGTGGAAGACCTATCCGGAGAGGCTGCAGGAGGCGGGCATCAGCTGGAAGTTCTATCAAAACGAACTGACCTATTCAGGCCTGACAGGCGACCACGACGCATGGCTGGGAAATTTCGGCTGCAATGTCCTGGAATTCTTTGGCGCGTACAATATCGAGGCTTACTCCGGATTTCCCCTGGCCTTACAGGCAGAAAGTTCCGGTCTGACCGATGAAATCGCAAGGCTGGAGGAACAAGCTGCGAAGGAGAAGGATCCGAACATCGCCTCCA
>DASZYN010000469.1:0-2353 GCA_035545435.1 Acidobacteriaceae bacterium
AGGGCGAATGGCGGCATTTTGCGGATGTTGTGGCGCTGAAATTACGGCGAAGGATGAGGTGTGCCGCATCTGCGGGACGCCTCGCCACGGTATGCTGCGCGCAGATCGAATGACGCCCCTGGATCTCGGCGACGAAGTGACCCTCCTGGACGATGCGGCCGGGACACGCTGCTGCTGTCCCGACTCGACTGTGGAAGAAATGTAACGGCCGGGCGGACGCCGGCAGGTGGCCGGAAGAGGTCTTTGGTTCTTTTTTCTTTCCGAAGCCGGGTCGCCTCGTATACCCTCAATCCGCCCCCGACAATCGATCGAACCCCCGTCGATCACTTCTGAACGCTTCGCTTGCGCCTGTGTGATGCGTGTCACAGGTGCCTTTGCGCAGCGGCAGTTAGTTTCAACAGTACTCTCCCCCGATTACCACTGCGGAATAGCGAGTGGACTGATGCAGGACCTAGGCTCAGCAGTCAGGATGACGAGATGAATCGGCGGAATTTTCTGAAGGGTACAGGACTGGCTGCGGCTGGGTGCGCGCTTGGAAACGCGCAGGCGCGCGCGCCAAAGATGGGGCCGCGGGTAGAGTTTTCGACCGGCAGCTTTACATTTGCGTTCTTCACCGACGTGCACATCGAGCCCGAGATGGATGCTCCGCAGGGCACGGAACTGGCGATGGAGGTGATCAATGCCTCGGATGCGGAGTTCGCGATTTGCGGCGGCGACCATGTCTTCGACGCGCTGAAGGCGCACAGGGATCGGATTCTTTATCAATACGAGCTCTATGCGGAGGCGGAGAAAACGCTTCGCATGCCGGTATGGCATGTGCTGGGAAATCACGACGTGGCGGGACTTGAAACCGGGATGAGCCATCACGATCCGATTTTTGGCAAGGCTCTTTTCCAGAAGGTGTTCAACACCCCGACTTACTACTCGTTCCAGCACAAGGGCGTGAATTTCATCATGCTGGATTCGATCATGATCAAAGGGCATGACTGGCAGCCGGCGATCGACATCCCTCAGGCTGCGTGGCTGGAGCGGGTGCTGCAGGCGACCCGCGGCACGCCCTCAATCGTGATCAGCCACGTGCCGCTGGCCACCAGCATGGCGAGCTACGGGCCGGGATCGAACAACAAGATCTACCAGCCGGTGCTGAATGCCAACTACATCATTCCGATGCTGGAGTACTACGACGTGATCGCCGTGCTGCAGGGGCACACGCATATATCCGAAACCGTGCACCGCATGGGAATTCACTACGTGACCGGCGGCGCGGTGTGCGGCAACTGGTGGAAGGGCGCACAGTATGGCGACCGCGAAGGCGTCACGTTCGTGACGGTGGACAATGGGAGCATCACGACGAACTACGTGCCGACGCGGTTCCTGACGCTCGAACAGAGCTAAGCGGAAAGGTAAAACGGAAAGAGACGATTGAGGATCCCAGTGAGCAGGGAGCTGCCCGCAGGCTCAATCTTTCCGAACTTCCCCGAGGGCTTTCTGACTAGCGGGCGGACTTCGCGGACTTCTTTGGCGCCGAGGTTTTGGCGGCGGAGGCCGAGTTTCCCGTTGCGACGGCTTTCACACGAGCATTCAGTCTGCTCTTGTAGCGCGATGCAGTGTTGGCGTGGATAACGCCCTTCTGGACGCTCTTGTCGATAATGGAGACCGTCTTGCGGAACTCGGTGTTGACCGTGCCGGCATCGCCTTTCTGAAGGGCCTCGCGAAGGGCGCGCAGCGTGCCGCGGAAGTGAGTCTTATTGGCGCGGTTGACCGCAGTCTTTTTCGTGGTTTGACGGGTGCGCTTGAGCGCAGAAACGTGGTTCGCCATGAGTGAATCGAATCTCGCTTTCAGAATGGATGCAGGCGGAAGAGACGCGTGGGCGCATTCGCCGCAAAGAGTTAGTTTACGGGGTTCGGTGAGGTGGGTCAACCGTTGGTGGGGTAGGGGGATAGCGGCCGGGAAAAGTGCACCCCTTTGCCCGTGCTCCGCATCGGGTGCACGCCGCGTCTAAAAATTCAAAGGAACCATCAGTGTTTGAAACTCCCACGGTTCGGATTTGTTGACCATTTTCCTCGCCTCTCGCGGAACGTTCTTGCTAGAATCGGTCTCCTCCATTTAATCGCTGAAGTCAATTGGGGTACCGCGCAACAGCACCAAAACTTGCTGTTTTGCCTTCACCCCATGGCGCTCTGCAATGCCGTATTCTTCTGACGTTTTTGACAAACTGATAGGCGGTCTTCTTGAACGCTGGAATTACCGCCGCTACCTAGATGTCGGATGTGGGGCGGGCAAATATGGGCGTATGATCCGTGCGCTCGTCCCGGACAGCACGATCGACGCGATCGAAGTTGACACCGAATA
>DASZYN010000470.1:0-2530 GCA_035545435.1 Acidobacteriaceae bacterium
AGCACCCGGAGCTCGCCGAGCACCTCGCCCCAGTTCGTGGTCTTATTTCTGAGGATCAGATTGCCGCGGCCCGCGCCAACTGGAACGACGCCTGCGATATCTGCCACAAGCACTGCACGGGCCGCGTGAAAGAAATCCAGCGGGTGGCCAAGGTGCATCGCGACCCGTTCGAGCCAATTATGCCCATCCTTGAGGCGGAAAGCCCGGTCGGCGAGTACCGAAAGATCGCCGATGAGATCATTCGTACGATTCCGGACGAGCTACGCTATCCCTCGGCTGCAGCCGAGGCAGTGCGTTCATTCCTTCTCATCCGGTTCGGTCTCCACACTGGGCTGCGGCAGAAGAACCTCAGGCAACTGCTCATTTGTCCGCGAGGAAAGCTGCCGACCTCCGAGCGGCAGTTGGCGGACATGAAGGTCGGGGAGCTACGCTGGAGCGAACGAGATCACGGTTGGGAGGTGTTCATACCATCGGTCTGTTGATTTCCGCCGAGAACTGACCCGGGATTGGGCGGTTTTTCCATTGAGAAGTGACCCATGTTTGAACCCACCCCTGCTGGCTGATCGCAGGGGACATTGGAGTGATAGACATGGCGTTACTGAGCGTTATCCGACGCTGGCATCTGCGGGATGGACACTCGATCCGGGAGATTGCGCGGCGCACGGGACTGTCGCGGAACACGATCCGCAAATACCTTCGATCTGACGAGGTGGAGCCCCGCTTCCAGGTGCCGGAGCGGCCGAGCAAGCTTGATGCCTATGCCGAGCGGCTGTCGGCGTGGCTGAGGACGGAAGCGAACAGGCCGCGCAAGCAGAAGCGCACGATCAAGCAGTTGCATGCGGAACTGATGAGCCTCGGCTATGAGGGCTCATATGGTCGTGTCGCCGCCTTTGCGCGGGCCTGGAAGGAAGAGCGCCAACGTCAGATGCAAACGAGCGGGCGCGGCACCTTCGTGCCGTTGGCGTTCGAGCCCGGCGAAGCGTTCCAGTTCGACTGGTCGGAAGACTGGGCGGTCATCGGCGGCGAGCGCACCAAGCTTCAGGTCGCGCACTTCAAGCTCAGCTACAGCCGTGCCTTCATCGTGCGGGCCTATCCGCTGCAGACGCACGAGATGCTGTTCGACGCCCACAACCACGCCTTCCGGGTTCTGGGCGGCGTTCCCCGGCGCGGGATCTACGACAACATGCGCACGGCGGTCGACAGGATCGGCCGCGGCAAGGAGCGTCAGGTCAATGCCCGCTTCTCGGCCATGGCCAGCCACTATCTGTTCGAGGCCGAGTTCTGCAATCCGGCCTCGGGCTGGGAGAAGGGTCAGGTCGAGAAGAACGTCCAGGACGCCCGCCACCGGCTATGGCAACCCATGCCACGCTTTCCATCGCTGGCGGCTCTGAACGACTGGCTGGAGCAGCGATGTCGGGAGCTATGGCAACAGATTCCCCATGGCCTCAGGCCGGGAACGATCGGAGACATCCGGGTCGAGGAAGCACGGTTCCTGATGCCGATGCCACGCCTCTTCGACGGCTTCGTCGAATACACCAAGCGGGTCTCTCCGACCTGCCTGGTCCATCTGGAGCGCAACCGCTACAGCGTGCCGGCGTCCTTCGCCAACCGGCCGGTCAGCCTCAGGGTCTATCCGGAACGGATTGTGGTTGCCGCGGAAGGGCAGATCGTATGCGAGCACTGCCGCATCATCGAGCGGTCGCATGACGGCCCCGGTCGCACCGTCTACGACTGGCGTCACTATCTGGCGGTCATCCAGCGCAAGCCCGGTGCTCTGCGCAACGGCGCTCCCTTCACCGAACTCCCCGAAGCCTTCAAACGGCTGCAGCAGCATCTGCTCAGGAAGCCCGGCGGCGACCGCGAGATGGTCGAGATCCTGTCGCTCGTCCTGCAGCATGACGAACAGATCGTGCTGACGGCCGTGGAGATGGCATTGCAGGCCGGGGTGCCGACCAAGGTCCACATCCTCAATCTCCTGCACCGGCTGGTTGACGGCAAGCCGATCGAGACGCCGATCGTGGATGCGCCGCAGGCTCTGAGCCTGGCCAAGGAACCGCAAGCCAATGTCGAGCGCTACGATGCGTTGCGCCAGACCCGGGAGGTGCGCCATGCGTCATGATCCCGCCAGCGGCGCTATCGTCATCATGCTCCGGAGCCTCAAAATGCACGGCATGGCACAGGCCGTCGCCGAGTTTACCGAACAGGCTTCTCCCGCCTTCGAGGCCGCCATCCCCATCCTGTCGCAACTCCTGAAGGCCGAGATGGCCGAGCGGGAGGTCAGGTCCGTAGCCTATCAGCTCAAGGCAGCCCGCTTCCCGGTCTATCGCGACCTGGCAGGCTTCGACTTCGCCAGCAGCGAGATCAACGAGGCCCTCGTGCGACAGCTCCACCGATGCAAGTTCATGGACGATGCCAACAATGTCGTGCTTGTCGGCGGCCCGGGCACCGGCAAGACCCATATCGCTACCGCCCTTGGCGTGCAGGCGGTCGAGCATCATCGCAAGCGTGTCCGCTTCTTCTCCACCGTCGA
>DASZYN010000471.1:0-5268 GCA_035545435.1 Acidobacteriaceae bacterium
GGGCGACACCTTCTCCGGAGCATAATGCCCTGAGCTTTCCGACTCCCGAGCAGACGCGCGCCGAGTCGTGGCCGGAGCTGTGCCGGAGGTTTCTGGTGGGCGCGGAAAAGTCCGCCGCCATTGCAAACTGCACGGACACGGAGATAAAGGTGCTTTGCCCGTCGCCGGAAAATCCGGCGCGCAGCATGACGGTGCGTGAACAACTGGAGAGCTTTGCCGCGCACAACGCGTATCACCTGGGGCGCGTCGTGCTGCTCAGACAGATATTGGGAAGCTGGCCTCCGCCTTCAGGCGGATTGACCTGGTGACAACTCGCCATCGAGGCGGGAACGGGCCACTTTGACCGAGGGGGTAAGAGGATGCGTCGTTCGCTGCTGTTGGGATTGGCATTCGCGGTGCTGATGGCCGGCAGATGGGTTGGAGCGGCCAACGGTCAGGCAGGTGCGGTCGACGATGAGGCGCAGGGGAAGGCGTGGTGGGCGCATATTCAGGTCCTCGCGTCCGACTCGATGCGCGGCCGACAGACCGGATCACAGGATTACATGCGCGCAGCAGCGTATGTGGTCAAGCAGTTCAAGGCCGATGGGCTGGCCCCGGCGGGCGAGCGTGGCAGCTATTTTCAACCGGTGCATTTCGTCGAGCAGTGGGTGAATGCGGGCAAGTCGTCCCTGAGTTTGGTGGTCGATGGGCACGCGCAGCCTCTGGCACTGGGGCAGGATGCGGTACTCGGTGCGCATGGGCCACAGCCGAAGACGGTGGACGCAGGATTGGTATTCATTGGGTACGGGCTGCATCTGCCGGAATCGGGCTACGACGACTTCAACTCGGCGGAGGTATCGGCCGCCTCACTCCGCGGCAAGATCGTCGTAGTGATCAACGGCGGGCCGGCAGATCTGCCCACCGCGCTGAAATCGTATGCGCGCACGACGCCGATGAAAAAAGCCATGCGCGATGCTGGTGTCGTCGGCATCGTCTCGATCCCCACGCCGAAGTCGATGGATTTTGGCTGGGAGCGGATCGCCTCGAGCGCATCGCAGCCGGGCATGTGGCTGGCCCCCGCCGCGGGCGATGCGGAGGTGGCCCGCCGGCATCCCGCGCTGGCCGACGATCACGATCCCATGTTCTCGGCGGCGTTCAATCCGGCGCAGGCGGAAAAGCTGTTTGCGGGAACAGGGCACACCTTCGCGGAGATGCTGGCGCTGGCCGATGCGCAGAAACCGCTGCCGCGCTTCGACCTGAAGAAGCGAATGACGGCGACGGTGATGACGAAAAAAGCTACCGTGGTCTCGCCGAATCTGGTGGCGAAACTGGAGGGGTCGGATCCGTCCGCGGGGTATGTAGCGGTGTCGGCGCACCTCGATCACCTCGGCGTCGGCGAGCCCATCAAGGGCAAGACAATCTACAACGGCGCGATGGATGACGCCTCGGGCGTGGCGACGGTTCTCGAGGCAGCGCAGGCCCTGAGCAGGGATGCAGCCAAGGGCATTCGCCCGCGGCGGTCCATCTTGTTTGTCATTTTTACCGCGGAGGAGAAGGGCCTGCTGGGGTCCAGATATTTCGCAGGGCATCCCACAGTGCCGGAGAAGGAGATCCGGGCGGATCTGAATCTTGACATGTTTATGCCCTTGTTTGCGTTCAGGAAATTGCATGTGCAGGGGCTGGAGCAGTCGACGTTGCAGGACGATGCGCGGAAGGTGGGCGAGGAGCATCATGTGATAATCGCGGGCGACCCGGAACCAGACCGCAATTCCTTTATCCGGACCGATCAGTACAGCTTTGTGCAAGCCGGCGTGCCGGCACTGGCGATGAAGTTCGGGTGGGAGCCGGGTTCGCCGGAGTATCACATGTGGCGTGACTGGCTGAAGGAGCGCTACCACTCGACGCAGGACGATCTGAATCAACCCGTGGACCTGGTGGCGGCGGCTCAGTTCAATTCATTTTTTGCCGATTTGGTGCGAGCGGTGGCAAACGACCCTGCGATGCCGCATTATCTGGAGGGAAGTTTCTTTCACCGGTTTGAGAACGGGCAGTAGTCGCAGGGGAGGAATGCGAGTGAATCGAAGAAAACGAATCACGGCGGCTTCGGCGGCGGCAATGCCGAAGCGGGGGACGGTTTCGCAGGCGGCTGCGGGCTGTTGCGCCGGCTGATGGGCAGCTGGCCGCCGCCCTCGGGTGGGCTCACATGGTGACGGCATGGAGATCGGTCGCGTTCGGAGCCGGCGTCGCCGCGGGAGTCGTGTGCCTGATCGCTGTGATGGCCTGCCTCCTGGTGCGGTTTCCGATGATCCCTGCACCCCAGGGGCACTATCTGGTGAATCCGCGCAGGGACCTGGTAATGACCATCGCATTGTTCACCGGCGTGTTGACAGTGGTGTTGGCCATGTTCGGGACCGGGTTGCGGAGGATGTTTCTGGCCGGAGGCGGGCTGGTGTTGCTGGGGCTCTGGTACTCGGCATGGATGTTAAGGTTTTGAGGAACACACACACGTTGGGGGACAGATGAATCGTAGAGAAGTCATTCGGACAGGGCTGGCGGCTTCGGCAGCCATGATGGCGGAAAGCGCTGCGCGCTCGCAGGCGAACATGCCCAACGCTGCCGGCAAGGGCCGCCAATATTACGAGCTGCGCAAATATCTGCTGCGTTCCGGCGGACAAACACAACTGACGGCGGATTATCTGTCGAAGGCGCTCCTTCCGGCGCTGAATCGCATGGGAATTGGCCCGGTGGGCGCGTTCACCGTCGAGATTGGCCCCGCGACGCCGACGGTGTATCTGCTGCTGCCATCGGCGAACCTCGAGACGCTGGTCGGGGCCGGACTGCATCTCCGCGAGGATCAGACGTTCTTATCGGCGGCCGAGCCGTTCTGGAGCGCGCCGGATTCGAGGCCCGCCTTTGAGCGGGTCGAGAGCACTTTGCTCATTGCTTTTGAAGGATGGCCACAGCTGGTCGTGCCTCCGCCGACCGCGCAGAACGGGTCGCGGAAATTCCAGCTCCGTAGCTACGAGAGCGCCGGCGACAAGGACCACGTGCGCAAGGTGCAGATGTTCCACTCCGGAGAGTTCGAGATTTTTGAGAAGGCCGGCTTCTGGCGGGTGTTTTTCGGCGATGCGCTGATCGGGGAGCGGCTGCCCCAGCTCACCTATATGCTCAGCTTTCCCGATCTCGAGCATATGAACGCCATGTGGGACAAGTTTCGCAACGATCCGGACTGGAAGAAGCTGCAGGCGGATCCCCGGTTCAGCTACGGAGCCATCGTGTCGAACATTGTGAACCTGATCCTGAGCCCGACGACGTACTCACAGGTGTGACGATGGCCGCCGCGCGCAAGTCAGCTCGAACGGCTTCTGGCGCAGTGAAGAAGGCTGCGCCGCCTTCGGCTGGTTATTCGGGCACCCCGCTCTGGAAGAAGCTCGGGGTGAAAGACGGCCAGCTCACGTGGCGGCTGCAGATGCCGGCCAGCGTAGCCGAAGAGATCGCCGCAGGCGGCGTTGCACCGAAGTTGGTGAAGGCGCCGAAGGCCGGGCTCGAGATGGCGCATTTGTTTGTGACCGGGAAGAGGGAACTGGCGGAACATCTGGACTGGCTCCGCGGCGTGCTCGCACAGGATGGGACGGTCTGGGTGTCGTGGCCGAAGAAGGCTTCAGGCGTGGCAACGGACATCACCGAAGACGCGGTGCGCGAGGTAGGTCTGCCGATCGGCTTCGTGGATATTAAGGTGTGCGCGGTCAACGCGGTCTGGTCGGGGCTGAAGCTGGTGATCCGCAAGACGGAGCGGAAGTAGTCCGGCTTTTGCTCGTTGCTATCTGCCCGCCGGCCTGCGCGGCCGCTGCTTCGCCGAGACGGATTTGATAATCAGCCGCCGAGGCTGTCCCGGATCAATCTGCTTCTCGGCCAGCTCCAGCGCCTGCGCAATCAGGTCCTGCACCCCGGGATCGTCGATCATGGCTCCTTTGTCGAGCTTGATGTGACGCGCCTGGTTGCCGGAACCCTCCAGCAAGCAGTCCGGGTCCCGCAGCCGGGTGCCGTTCTGCAGGAAGAACAGGCTGACCCAGCGCGGAAAGAGTGCGATCGAAAACAGCGCCTCCGAGGTGCGCTCGGTGGGCGAGAAGCCGATCGCCAGCGCGTTGTAGTTGTCATAGACGAGTTCCTGGGCGCCGGGCAGGCGCGCGCGCATGCGGCGCAGCGCAACACGCGCCTCGGCGGCGATCTCGGGAGTGAATTTGTCGAGAAAGCTGTCGAGCTGGGCCGCCGGGGAAGCACCCGAGGCCGGCTTCTTGGCCGGGCTCTTCTTCGCCGGGTGTGGTGCGGCCTTCCTCTTCGCGGACGCGGCCTTGCGCGGAGGCATGGTGCGAGGAATATTAGCAGGGAAGGCTGGGAAGGTACATGGGCTTACCACATCTGCCAAAATCGGGCACCCAGGCCCGCCCTACTATGGAAACAGGCTCGTAGCCATTTCTGGCTCCGAGGACGGCGCGGTCGAAAAGCTGAAGACCTCGATCATGCGATCAATCAGATCCATGCAATCGGCCGACTCAGCATCCACGGCAATAGCTTGGGTCACCCCGTCATATTCGAAGCGCACACCATGTGTACGGGCTCTCGCCAAAGCCCTGCCCGTCTGCGGATACCACTCTTCGTACCTTAGTTTCCGGACCGCCTGGTTCATGTATTGATGACGCGATGTTGTGAACCCCAGGAGCCGTGATTCGACCTCCATCGTCGAAGGCGTCACAGTGACTCGCTGATAGCCCCCGAACCATTTCTTGTTGGCCATGACGGTGCTGAAGGCGAGGAGGAGAATCATTGGGATCCCTCCGACCAGGACCGCAGCATCAGGCGGATGCTCGCGATAGGCCGGGAAGAACCTCAAAAGTGCCCCTGCATACACAGAAACCATAATCGCCAGCAGCACTAACGGAATAGATGTTCTGCGCTGATATATCCGGATCTGCCGGCTACCCTCTACATCATCCACTTTGATCGACATTTGTGATCCAGGCCGTCAACACGATTTATAGCGTTGAGGGCTACCGGGGGCACATACACCTTTCGTAGGAAAGGCTCGAGTCAAGACCTTGGCGTCCGTGGGACACCTGCCAAACGGATGGGGGAAGGTCGGGAGAAATTCCCCGCAAAAGGGGAAAGCCCGCTCCGGGGTGGGTGGAGCGGGCTTTCGGGGGTGCGGCAAGGGGTAGTTGCCGCTTTGCATGTTTATGCCGGCGATCACCTAATCTCCCACACACTTTCGCGTGCAGTACCATCGGCCCA
>DASZYN010000472.1:0-6951 GCA_035545435.1 Acidobacteriaceae bacterium
CAAGTAGCCCTCCGCTCGGAAGACGGAAGCGCAGGCAAAATCAAAAGGGCAGGCCTTTGGCCTGTCCTTTTTCTGCGCCCTGCGACCTGTGCCCTGTGATCTGATGAGAAGCATGATCCTCGAGACCTTTCCCGTCGGCCCACTGCAGTGCAACTGCACCATCCTCGGCGACGAATCCACGGGTGAGGCTATGGTCGTCGATCCGGGCGACAACATCCCGCAGATCCTCGCCTTTCTCGCGCAGCACAAGCTCACGCTGAAACAGATCGTCATCACCCACGGCCACATCGATCACGTCGGGGGCGCCGCCCGCCTGAAGCAGGCGACCGGGGCGCCTGTCCTGATGAACCAGCACGACCTCGAACAGCTGAAGATGATGGATGTGCAGGCCGCCTGGATCGGAGTGCAGCCGCCTGAAGTCACCCCACCCGACTACAGTGCGGAAGAGGGCATGACCGTCGGCATCGCCGGCCACTCCGCGCAGGTGCTTTATACGCCGGGCCACACGCAGGGCAGCATCTGCCTTCACTTTGTGCCCGACAATCTACTCCTCGCTGGAGACACCTTATTTGCCGGTTCCATTGGAAGAACCGACCTGCCCGGCGGCGACTCGAAGCAGATCCTGCGTTCGCTCCACGATCGTCTTCTCACCCTGCCGGATGAGACGCACGTCATCCCCGGCCACGGCCCCGGAACGACCATCGGCGAAGAGCGGCAGTCGAATCCGTTCCTCCAGCCCGGCGTGCGGTTTTGATCTCTGCGCGAAGCTGCGCAAATGCCAGGCACACCGTTCCCTGAGCTGCGGCTGATTCGAAAATTCGACGCTTATTAATTGCGCGTAGGCGAAACGGCTTTCAGGGTCGAGAGCAGCATACTCGCCGCCTCCGGAGCATCCACTCCACCGGCGAAGATTGCGCGCCCGCTGATCGGCTGGCCGTAGATCTGCTGGTTGGAATCGTCATCGGGTCCGAGCGAGGCTCCCGACAACGAGACGCCGGCGAAAACGCCCTGCGAGCGCGAGTAAGAGAGCATCTCGGCGCCCATCGACGCATTCGTCGAAGCCTCGGCGGTGCGCCCCACCGGGCCGGCGGCCACGCTGGCATCGGATCCGAGTTTCGCCTTGCCGTTCATCACCGCGCGCGCGCCCTTGCTGTTCATCACCAGGATGACGAAATCGGTCTCCTGCCCGCCGATCTGAAAACCAATGCTGCCGCCGCTGGACTGCATCATGATGGGCGCGGACCACGGTCCGTCGAAGTTGTTGCCGCTGCGGCACGTCATGATGCCGCGGCCGTATTGAGCCGCGAGGATGAAGCCGCCCTTCTTGACCGAGGGCAGAACGATGACGCAGTACGCCTTGTTCAGCAGCGGGTGCGAAATTCCGCTCGGGCTGTCGAGCAGCTCTTTCAGCACGTCGCCGGATGCGGTGATTCTGGCCGTGTCGGAAACCTGGCTGGCGCGGGCGAACGACGGCGTGAGGAGACAAAGAAGAGCAGCAGCGGCGAAGGTCTGCAGGCGAGGACGAACGTAGATCACGCGACTTTCCTTTCGTGTGGCCGGACGGATCCGCAAAGCGGGCCTGCCAGGAATCCACAGCGGTTTCATCCTAATCGATCCTGACCTGGGCCATCTCGTCGAGAATCGCGCGCGCCGCAGACTCAGGATCCGCCGCCTGCGTAATGGGGCGTCCAATCACGAGGAAGCTCGCGCCCGCCGCCAGCGCAGTCGCGGGCGTAGCCACGCGTTTCTGATCGCCTACCGCCGCACCGGCCGGCCGAATGCCGGGAATGACGAGGGTCGCGCCGGAAAAGCGATTCCGCAGCGCAGAGACTTCTTCCGGACTCGCCACGAAGCCGTTGATCCCGGCTGCCGCGGCGGCATCCGCAAGGCGGAGCACCTGCGTCTCCGGTGAGTGATCGATGCCGATGGCGGAAAGCTGGAGCTGATCCATGCTCGTGAGGACGGTGACGGCGAGGAGTTGCGGAGGATCGGGCACACAGGCAGCGGCCTCGGCGGCCGCTTCCAGCATGGCCGGCCCGCCGGCCGAGTGAACCGTCAGCATCTGCGCGCCCGCCGCAGCCGCGGAGCGCACCGCGCCGGCCACCGTGTTCGGAATGTCGTGAAACTTCAGGTCGAGGAAGACCGAGAACTCGCGACGGCGCAGTTCGTGCACGATCGCGTTGCCTTCAGCCAGGTAGAGTTCCAGCCCGACCTTGAACCAGCGGCAGAGGCCGTTGAGCCGGTCGGCCAGAGCCAGAGCAGGCGCTGCGCCTGGAAAATCGAGAGCGACGATGAGACGGGAATCCATTAGGAACCAGCGTACAGGGAGTGGCGAACCCATGCAGGTGAAGGGGGGCGGGTTCGGGAACGGGACGAAGGTCGGAAGGGATCCCAAATTGAGACAATGCACCGCGCGCCCTGGGTGAATTCGCATCAAGTCCCGCGAAATTCCTCCGATGATCCTTTCGGCGGTTCTCCCCACTCCTGCTTCCGGAGTGCAGAGAGCGCCATCGGTTCTGAAAGAGGGCCTTCATGCGGAGCGGGATGCGTTGGACTCTGGCGATCATGGTGTTCGTGATTGTTTGCATTGTCTGCGGGTGCAAAGTGGGATCGAGCGCGGGCGGCGCCGTGGCCAGCCAGACGGACAACGGAGCGATCCCGGACAACACCATCTCCGGAACGGTAACGCTCAACGGAAGTCCGCTGGCCGGCGCAACGGTGACGCTGTTCAACACGAACTACAACGTCGTCGCCGGAACGGCGACGACCGACGCCAGCGGCAACTACCGCTTCACGGCGCTCCCCGCAACCGGCAATGTGCCCACCGAATATCAACTGTGGGCTCAGAAGACCGGATACGGCTTCTATCCGAGTGCGGGATCGGGCGCAAAGGTGATGCGCTGGGATTACACGGGCCAGTTCCAGGGAAATGGCCTCACCGACGCCGGCATTTACTTCACGGTGATCGACTACTTTTCGCTGCCCCACGCGCCTCTCACTGGCGCGGATTTTATCGCCTCGGACGGCAGCACGCCGCGCGTGCATCTGGCAGCGACCGGGCAGACTGCCAGCTTCGCGTCCGGCGATGACGGCGACCTGCACCAGGGAACCGCGTGGGGCGCCTCGCGCTTCACCGATAACGGCGACGGATCGGTCACCGACACGCTGACCGGCCTCGTGTGGCTCAAAGACGCGGGCTGCCTGCCCGCCGCCAACTGGGCCACGGCAATCACCGAAGCGACGGCCCTGAAGAGCGGCGCGTGCGGCCTGACCGACGGATCGAAGGCGGGCGACTGGCGTCTGCCGAACCTGAATGAGCTGGAGAGCCTCGTCGACGTCTCCGCGGCCCATCCCGCGGTCACGGTCGGCCACCCGTTCCTGCATGTTTCAAACGGAATCTACTGGTCCTCCACCAGCTACTTCGGTGGCGTGGGCGGATCGCCGCTCGCGTGGGCGATTCGCATGGACGATGGCCGCTACATCAACGACGTTGACGGCAAGCTGAACAACAAATCCACCGCCAGCAATGCCGTGTGGGCCGTCCGTGGCTCCGGTACGGGCGGAGCCGTGAAATTAGCCGCAACCGGCTACTACGATGAGCCCGGCCAGGTCGTTCAGGGCGACGACGGCAACCTCCAGACCGGCGTCGGCCTGAGCTACGCGCGCTTCATCGACAACGGCGATGGCACGCTCACCGACACCATGACCGGACTGGTGTGGATGAAAAAGGCGGACTGCATCAACGGAACCTGGGAAGATGCCGTCGCCGCGGTCCGGGCACTCGGCAACGGAGCCTGCAGCCTGACCGACCATTCCCAACCGGGCGACTGGAGAGTCCCGAACCGCAACGAGATGCAGAGCCTGCAGGACCGCATGGTGAACAACGTCGCCGATTTCATGAATGCGACGTACGTGTGGAAGAGCGATGCCGCCTTCTACCGCGGCCCCCTCTTCACCAGCTTCCATGGATATGAGTACTACTGGACGTCGACCACCGACGCCGCCGACACCACCGCAGCGTGGACGGTGTTCAGCTGCGACTTCGGCGTCTACGACATTCCGAAAAGCAGCGCCGGCTTCGCGCTTGCGGTCCGGGACAAGCGATAGGAAGAAGGTCATGAAGCACTGCAGTCATTCGCGTGCGCCCTTTGGTGGAGCGCGTTTCCAAATGGGCCAGCCGAGGGACACCTTATCAAAAAGGTAATTACCCGAAAGGGCAATCCAGTTTCCGTAACAAACGGATTCTAATGGCCAATGACACACGGGCCGACGGAGACAATAAGGGGAAGAATTCTGTGAAGCCTATGGAAACATCGATCGAATCGCGACTCAATTTCATTCGATCGGGACCGCGCACCGACGGCGTTGTGCCGCCGACAGTCACTGGCGCGATGCCCAGCATTCAGCGGGCACCGGCAAAGGCTCCGGAAATATCCGCACGCGAAATCGGCGCCGATCGTGCGCTCGACACGGCCGGCGTTTCCATGCCCGCTCCCGAGCTGCTGTCGCCCGATCAGCGTCCGCGTTGCGCGGCTGAACTGGGGATCCGTCCCTCGATCGTCGAAGACCTCGCGCTCAAGAGCCTCTATGTGGGCGGAGCCATGTCCACGCGGGAGATGGCGCGGCAGATGCGCCTGAGCGTGAACGTCGCCGATGAGCTCGTGAACAAGATGCGCACCAGCCAGTTGTGCCAGGTCACCGGGATGACCGCCAACCTGGCGACGGTGGCCCTGACCGACCAGGGCAGGAAGCGCGCCCAGGAACTCATGGCGCTGAGCCAGTACGTGGGCGCGGCGCCGGTTTCGCTCGAGAGCTACGTTTCTCAGGTCCGCAAACAGAGTGTGCGCAATCTCGTCGTGCGCAAGGCCGATGTGGAGCGCGCCTTCGGCGATCTGGTCATCGACCCCAAAGTGCTGGGACAGATCGGCACCGGGCTCAACTCCGGAGCCTCAATCTTCGTCCATGGACCGGCTGGCGTGGGCAAAACCGCCATCGCCGAAACCATGTCGCGGGTGCTGGCCGAAGACGACGTCTGGATCCCTTACTCGGTCGAAGTCGACGGCCAGATGATCATGGTCTACGACCCGATGATCCACAAGCGGGTCGACAGCCCTCAGTTCGACAGTTGCGATGAGCGCTGGGTCCGCTGCCAGCGGCCTTCGGTGCTCGTCGGCGGCGAGCTCACCATCGACATGCTCGATCTGCAGTTCAACGCAACGACCCGGTTCTACAGCGGGCCGGTGCAGATGAAGGCCAACAACGGCGTCCTGATCATGGACGACTTCGGCCGCCAGCGGGTCCGCCCTGAAGATCTACTCAACCGCTGGGTGGTGCCTCTGGATCGCGGCATCGACTTCCTCACCATGGCCGGCGGCCGGAAAATCGAAATTCCCTTCGAGATGCTGGTCGTCTTCTCGACCAATCTCGATCCCGCCGACCTGGTCGACGCGGCGTTTCTCCGCCGCATGCAGACCAAGATTCGCGTGGATACCGCCACCGACGATCAGTTCCGCCAGATCTTCCGCCGCGTCGCGGCCCGCCGCGGCCTCAGCGTGGACGAAGGCGCACTGACGGACCTGATCCGCGCCATCCGCGAAGGTCTCCATCAGGAACTCCGCGCGTGCCAGCCCCGCGACCTGGTGAATCAGGTCTGCTGGGCAGCGCAATATGAGGACCGCGAGCCCTTCCTCGATCGCGCCTCGCTGTTCTGCGCCATGGAAGCGTACTTCCTCACGCCTAAAGCGTAAAGGGCAGTCCAACTCAGCAAACCGCTTCAGACGCTTGACCCGCGGGCAGACCTTCTGACGCCGAACATGGGTTTCCCAGCCTGCATGGGTTCAGGACCGTGGGCAGGCAGCCGCCCGCACGTCTCCGGACCCCAGGCACTCACAAATCTGCACGCACACCCACTGTGGAGGGCGTGAGGCTGGGGTCGGAAACAAATCGAAACGAGGGTCGGCTAGCGCGCCGGCTCGAGGCCGGCCGGCATCAGCAACTGGGCCAGTTCGTCCTGCGGCCCAATCAGCTCGACCTTCACTGGCGCCAGGCCCTGATCGGTAAAGTCGAGGGCATTCGCGGCAGCTTTGGATAAATCGATGACCCGGTCTTCGGGGACGGGTCCGCGGTCATTCACCGTGACAATGACCGACTTGTGGTTGCGCAGGTTCGTGACGCGCAGCACCGATCCGAGGGGCAGCGTACGATGAGCGCAGGTCAGCTGATGCGGATCGAAGATCTCGCCGCTGGCGGTCGGCCGGCCTGCAAAAAACTTGCCGTACCAGGAAGCGACACCCAGCTGATACCAGTGATGGCGGCTGACGATGATCTGAGGGTTGAGATGTGTAGCCGGGGAAGCGGCCCGCGCACCGGCGACGCCCAAAATCGTGGCGAGAATTGTGCCGGCGAGAATCCATAATCGATGGGGGTGAGTGCCGTTATCTCTTCGTTCGATAGCGTTCATACTCCTCCTCCTGAAATTGTAGGAATCATGTGCTTGTAAGTCAAACAAAGTAGAACTATTTAACCCACAAGAACACTTGCGTACTGCCTGCATTTGTGGTAGTCAGGAATGCAGGATTGACTGCCAAAAAAGCAGCGGCCTTTTCTTCCGGATGTCCCTGCCAAAACGGGCCGAAATGAAAAGACCTGAAAGTACGATGGCGGAATACGTCAGCGTGCTGCCACGAATGAATATGGTCCCCGATTTTGCGCCTCAAACCTAATGGTGTCAAGCACATGCCAGACTCGGCATTAACGCCGGCAGTACTTACGATCGCGGGTTACGATCCTTCCTCCGGTGCCGGAATCACGGCCGACCTCGAAGTCTTTCACGATCATGGTGTTCCGGGGGTTTCGGCTGTTACAGCGCTGACCGTCCAGTCCCGCAGCGGCGTTCGACGCGTCGAGCCGGTCAATCCGGCTTTGTTATTGGAAACACTGGAGTTGCTCTCA
>DASZYN010000473.1:0-4400 GCA_035545435.1 Acidobacteriaceae bacterium
GGATTGCGGGTGAGGCTGTCGCAGGCAGAGTGGAGAATCGCCATGCGTTCCATGATCGTCGGACGGCTGGTGCGCCACAGCTCGGTCAGGCGTGCGGCGATTTTGGTGGCAGCATCCTCGTTCATCGCTGCTGCCAGTTTAGATCTCCTGCCAGCCGAGAGTCGCGGCAATCTCCTGGGCGAGCACGAGCGGATCGAAGGGCTTGAACATCACCTTCACCACGCCGAGATCGGAGAAGCGCTTCTGGTCGGCGGCCTGCACTTTGGCGGTGAGCAGGATGACGGGGATGTTGGCGGTTTCCGGAAGGGAGCGCAGCTCACGGAAGGTGGTAGGGCCGTCCATGCCCGGCATCATGACATCCAGAAGGATGGCGTCGGGCCGGTTTTCGCGGGCCTTGGCGATTCCGGCAGCGCCGGAGCCGGCCACCAGCACATCCCAGCCGGCAACGGTTTCCAGGCTGAGCGCTGCGACCTCGCGAATGTCTTCTTCGTCGTCAATGATCAAAACACGTCGATGCATTTCTTCTTTCAATTCCCGATTCAACTATTAAATCAATTTGTGGATTCCCACCATCCCCCGCTCGTTCTACGACCAGGGGTACCAGCGGGAGGCGAGCGGAAGGCGAGAAGAAGACGAGCGAACAACGAGCGGAAGGCGAGAAGAAGGCGAGAAGGAAAGGGCGAAGAGGATAGCTGTTTATCCGAGCCGTTGCTCGAACTGGTTCTGCGTGGCTTCTTCGGCGAGCGGAGAGATGGAGGCGCGCTCGGGAAGGAAGAAGCGGAAGATGGCGCCGCGCGAGTTGTTTTGCTCGGCCCAGATGCGGCCGCCGTGCTGCTGAACGATGGTGCGGCAGATGGCGAGTCCGAGACCGGTGCCGCCCTTCTGGCGCGAGTCCGAAGCGTCGACCTGCTGGAATCGGTCGAAGATGGATTCGAGCTTGTCGGTGGGAATGCCGCGGCCTTCGTCGATGATGCTGATGGTGACGCCGTCGGAGGCGCGGGTGGCAGCGACGCGCACGGTGGAGCGGGGCGGAGAGAACTTGATGGCATTGCTGAGCAGGTTGGTGAGCACCTGGGTAAGGCGGTCGGAGTCGGCTTCGATGAAAACGGAATTGCAGTCGCTGGTGAGATAGACCTGTTCGGCGTCGGCGACCGGCTGCATGGTTTCAATCGCCTGGCGTACGAGGTCATCGAGGGAAAGGCGACGGAAGCTGAGCGGGGCACGGCCGGAGGTCATGCGCTCGAGGTCCAGAATGTCGTTGATGAGGCGGACGAGGCGGTCGGAGTTGGCGACGGCGATGCGCAGAAGGCTGGTGGCTTTTTCGCTGACGCTGCCGAGCAGGCCCGCGGACAGAAGACCGAGCGCGCCGCGAATCGACGTGAGAGGCGTGCGCAGCTCATGGCTGACCGTGGAGATGAACTCATCCTTCATGTGGTCGAGGGCATAGCGCTGGCTGATGTCGCGGAAGCTGAGCACGCTGCCGACCGAGGCGCCCTCTTCGACCATGGGCATAAGGGAGAATTCGACGGGAAAGCTTTTGCCTTTGCCGCGGAAATAGACGTCCTGGCCGGAGGCGCCTTCGGCGGTTTGGAAGGCACGGCGGGTTAGACAGTTGGAGTCGCAGCCGGCGATGGGCGGATGGAGCAGGTCATGGACGCGCAGGCCGATCAGCTCGGACTCATTGCATTCGAGCATGCGCGCGGCGGCGGGATTGGCGAAGGCGATGCGGTTGGTTGAGTCGACGCCGATGATGCCGTCGGCGACCGAGTTCAGGATAACGGCCTTCTGCCGGTCGAGCTGGCGAACGCGGATTTCCTGGCCGGCGCGCGCCATGAACTGGCCCACCGAGCCACAAACCGTTTCGACGGTGGCCAGCAGGTCGGGATCTTCGCGCATGAACTGGCGGGAGAAGCACTCGACAACGGCGATGACCTGGTTGCCCACACGGACGGGCACAGCCCATCCGGAAACATATCCGTTGAGCCGGGCCGTGGTGCGGCGAAGAAAGGCGGGATGTTGGCGGAGGTCGGAGATCCAGCAGGGCTTGCCCAGCGACCAGACGGTTCCGGGGAGATCCTGGCCGCGGGAGAGGGTGAGCGTCTCGGTTTCGTGGCGGAAATCGTCGCTGGGACGGCCTTTGGCAAACCACGTTGCGCAGGAACGAATCGAGTGCTGCGATTCATCGACGGTCCAGAGTGCCGCGAACTCGCAGGCGAAGGTCTGGCAGAGGGCTTCGAGAACGCGGGTCTGCCCTTCGTCGATGGAGGTGGTTTCGGCAATGATCTGGCTGATGACGAGCTGAATGCGGAGGCGGCGCTCGCGGCGGTTCTGCTGGGTGACGTCGCGGAAGATGCAGCGGACCGAGACCGGGCCGGTTTCTTCGCGGCGACAGCTCAGGCTGGCTTCGACTTCGACGTTTTCGCCGGAGGAGTTCTGCAGGCGGAGAGGGTGCTGTTCGACGCGGACGCCATGCAGGGCTTTGTGAAAGAGGGCTGCGGCTTCGGCCTGCACTTCGGGCGGGAACGGGGACTCGAATCCGATGAGGGACTCGAACTGGGAGGAATCCATGCCGAACAGGGCCTGCCAGGAGGGGTTGACGTAGAGGTAGCGGCCGCGGGGGCTGAGGGTGGCGATCATCTCCGGCGAGTTTTCGAAGAGGTCGCGATAGCGCTCTTCACTTTCGCGCAGGGCGTGCTCGGCGCGGCGCGTGGCGCTCAGATCGATGGCGATTGTGACCAGGCCTTCCACGGTTCCGGCGGAGGAGCGCACGGCGGACAAATAGACCATGGCGGGAAAAGTGCTGCCGTCGCGGCGGCGATAGCGCATCTCGAATCCGCGAACCCGGCTGGCGGGGAAGGTGGCGATATAGCGGACATAAGAAAGAAGCGCAGGCGCGGTATGGGGCGGGATTTCAGGATGCGCTCGAAAGGTGGGCATGGAGGCGGCGAGTTGCTCGCCGACGCGGGCCATTTCGCTCTCGGGGAAGAGGTCGGATGCGGAAAGCTTGTCGACGGCTTCATTGGCGCGGTAGCCGAGCATCCGTTCAGCGGCCGGATTAAAGAGGTTGATGCGGCCGGTGAGATCGCAGGCAATCATCATGGGACCGGCGGAGTCGAGGATGCTGCGATGGAGACGGGCCACGCGCTGGAGCTGCCGCTCGCCCTGGCGTTCGCGCAAAGTCGCCCGGAAGGTGGAGAGGGAAATGGTGACCAGCAGGGCGAGGGCGAGGGTCCAGAAGCAGGCAAAAGCAAAGATCCAGGGATGGCTCTGGCCGGGGGAGCTGCCGTACCGCGCGAGGATGATGGCACCGATGAGGGAAAACGCCAGCGCGATCATGAAAGCCGACGTGACGGTGCGGGAGTGGCTGAATCGGGTCACGACTCGATTCCGTGGAGGTCCGGAATGTGGATTTCCCTCTAATTTCGGCAGGGATGCGAGGCTTCAGTATAGGGGAAGCCCTGGAGTTCCGACAGGAAAATCCACAGCGAACCCGCTCAGCAATCCCACTTTGGTGTTACCTGTGGCAGAGCCGAGCGGTTAATAAATTTGTAACTGTCACCGGGCTAAACCGTTACTGGTTCGAGAATCCGGCTCCAGCGGCGCTCGCGGCGTTCGGCGTAAGCCTTCTTATGCCAGGCATAGCCGGTGATGAGAGGCAGGGCCAGAGTGGCTTCGCTGTAAACCATCTGCTCGAAAGTGGTGTCGACCTTGCCCCAGGAGCTGGCTTCCTTGAGCGTGCTCGAGGAGAGGGCGCCGTCGCGGACGTCGGCCACGGTGATCTGGATGGCGTATTTGTGCATGGGCGCTTCGTTGCCGAGGATGTCGGCCGCGACCACGATGTCCTGCGCGAAATTCTTGGGCACACCGCCGCCGATCATGAGCAGGCCGGTGGTGGGATTGGCGATCTTGAGCTGCGTCAGCTCGTAGAAGTCCTTCGCCGAATCGATGGAGACCTTCGGTTTGTCCTGCCGCTTGTGCTGGTGGGCAACGAGGCCGAAGCCGGCCGAACAGTCGCTGAAGGCGGGGCAAAAGATGGGGACGTCTTTCTGATATGCAGAGAAGACGATGGAATCGGCGCCGCCCTTTTCCGGGGTCTTGCCGTTGGCTTCGAGCCAGGCGCCCATGGCGCGGATGAATTCGCGCGAGCTGTGGGGGCGGGGCGGAAGCGAGTCGGCGACCTTCTCGGTGGTCTCGTCGCAGGCACGGAGCTCTTCCTCGTCGATGAGGGTGTCGTAGATGCGGTCGATCATCAGATCGCGGAGTTCGCCATCCTGGGTGCCGGACTTATAGAGGTCGTCGGCGATGTAGTGCTGAAAGCCGAGAGCTTCGAAGAAGTCCTGATCGACGATGTTGGCGCCGGTGGAGACGATGGCGTCCACCATATTGTTGCGGACGAGGTC
>DASZYN010000474.1:0-7983 GCA_035545435.1 Acidobacteriaceae bacterium
GGCGACACCGGCTTCTGCGATGTGTTTGCTGCTCTGCGCAGTCGCTTCGAAAGAGTCCGACTGGCCCTGCTCCCCATCGGCGCCTACGAGCCGGAGTGGTTCATGGGCCCGGTGCACATGACGCCCGAGCAGGCCGTCGAGGCGCACGAAATCCTCGGCGCAGCTACTTCGATGGGCATTCACTTCGGTACTTTTGCTCTGGCAGACGATGGAGAAACAGCGCCGGTTGAACGCCTCCAGCGTGCGCTTGCAAGCCGCAAAGACCAAACCCGATTCTGGACGCTCAGCGAAGGCGAAGGCCGCCTCGTTCCATAGAGTCGTCCTGGTCGAGTCGTCCTGGTCATTTCACGGCTTGTCTAGCAATGAATGGGATCGGTTCAGCCCGGAATGGTGGCGTCTTCTCGCGAGGGAGGAGACGCCAGGGCGCGAGGGCGGGCACCCAGGGCCCCCGCGAAACCTCGTTTCGCCGGGGTGGCGATCCAGGATGCCAGGCTGCGAACCGGAAACTATCCCCGCAAAAACTCCGGCAGCCGCTCCGTCCGAACATTGTCGTAGCTCTGCAAAGCCGTGAACCGCACAATCGACGTCGGAATTCCCACCGCCGTGAATCCCGGATGGCCCGTCGCCGGATACGGGCCGCCGTGATTCATCGCCGGACTCACCGCCACGCCCGTCGGCATCTTGTCGTTCAGCAGCCGGCCCACCTTGCGCCGCAGCACCGGCGCTACACGCGCGTACAACGCATCATCGGCGCCCGACGCAGCCGAATACACCGTCCCCGTCAACTGCCCTTCGAGGTGCTCCAGCACCTGCAGCAGTTCCGCCTCATCGGCAGCCACAATCGCCATCACCTCATTGCCGAACGCCTCCCGTTGCAACTCCTCCGCCGCCGCCAAAAACTCCTTGCCGGAAACCCGCAGCAGCGTGCTCATGTACCGATAGCCTTTGCCCGGCACGTTTTTCCCGCCGGTCAGTAGCTTGGCTCCCGCATGCTGCAGCGCTTCAACCGACTCATGCAGTGAATCCCGCGACGTTGACGACAGCAGTGCATGCGGTTCGCGGCTTGCGATGGCCACTGTCAGCTCCTTCACGAACGCCTCGGCCGCGTCGCTCGCTATCACAAGCGCGAGATTGGGACGCGTGCAGAACTGCCCCGACCCCATCGTGCAGCTGTCCGCCAGCTCGCGCGCCCACTTCTCGGCGTTCTCCTTCAGACCTTCCGGCAAAAACAGCACCGGGTTCAGGCTCGACATTTCGAGATAGATCGGCTTCCCGGCGCTGTCCGCAGCATGCTTCAGCTTCAGCCCCGCGCCCTTGCTCCCCGTGAACCCCGCCGCGCCGACCCGCGGATCGCTCACCAACCGCGCCCCGTTTTCATGGTTCAGCTTGTAGATCATCTGCACCGTCGCCGGGTGCAGTCCTGTGCTCTTCAACGCACGCGTCGCAGCCTCCGCCATCAGTTGCGAGGTGTACGCGTGCAGCGGGTGCGCCTTCGCGATCACAGGATTCCCCGCCGCAATCGCCGCGGCAAAATCGCCCCCGCTGACTCCGTTAAAGGCAAATGGAAAGTTGTTCGGTCCAAAAACCACCACCGGCCCAATCGGCGCGTAACACGATCGCAAATTCTTCGCCTGATCGATAATCGGCCGCCGCCACGTCCCCTGCCGTGCGGCCGCCGCTGCCTGCCGCAGTTGATCGGTCGTGCGCGGCAGTTCCACATCCTTCAGCCTCGGCGAGAGCGCCAGCGCTGTCTCCTCATGAGCCGCCTGCACGATCGCATCGGCATCCAACTCCAGTTCCTTCGCATATGCCTCAAGGAACGCAGCAATCTTCTCCGCCGGAGTTGTCTCCAGCGCACGCGCGGCCTCCACAGCCGCCGACAGCGCCTTGTCGCAATCGCTCCACCGGCTCACCGGGAACTCCCGTCCCAGCTTCTCCCCCGTTGCTGGATTCTCCGGCTCGAACACGCCCTCCGCGTCCGACTCCCGCCACTCTCCGCCGATCAAAACCTTCGCCGTCGCCACTGCCGTTTGCATGCCGTCTCCTCGCTATTAGAGCGCTCCACAAGCCTTTAGGATTCACAGCGCTGACCCGCTTCTGCCCTTGCTCGCTGTTCTCTCGCTCTTTGCTCGTCTTTTACTCGCTGTCCGCTCGCCTCTTGCTCGCCGTTCGCTCGCTTCCCGCTTCTAGCTTCTCTATCCCACGGGATTCATCAGTTCGCCAATGCCATCGATCCTGATCCGCACCGTGTCGCCTTTCTCCAGCGTAAAGGAATCGGGCGGCACAATGCCCGTCCCGGTCAGCAGAAACGTGCCGAACGCAAACGTCTGATCCCGATACAGGTACATCGCCAATTCCTCAAACGGCCGTTTGATCTGCGCAACAGACGTTTCTCCGGAAAATACGACGCTGCCGCCCCGCTCGATCTCAATCGAGATGCGCGTCTCCCGCGACAAAGGTTCCTTCGTCATCAGAATCCCCGGCCCCAGCGCGCAGCTCCGGTTGTAGACCTTGGCTTGCGGCAAATAAAGCGGATTCTGCCCCTCAATATCGCGCGAGCTCATGTCATTCCCGATCGTGTAGCCCACAATCCGCCCGCGAGGATCGATCAGCAGCGCCAGCTCCGGCTCCGGCACCGACCACGTCGCATCGCTGCGCAATCCCACCGTGCCGCCGGGTCCCACAACTTTGTGCGGCAGCGATTTGAAAAATAGTTCCGGCCGCTCGGCCGAATACACCCGATCGTAGAAATCCCCACCGCCCGCGTCCTTCGACTCCGCCATTCGAGCCGCCCGGCTCCGCAGGTACGTCACCCCCGCCGCCCAAACCTCCTGGCTCCCAATCGGCGCCAGCAGCTTTGTCGTATCCATCGCTCGTGCCGTCCCGGCGCCCTGGGTCTTCTGCGCCAGATACTCGTGCACATCGGCCTGCATCAACAAACCATCCAGTGTCTCTTCAATCGCAAACCTCTGGTCGCCTTCCTGCAGGACGAGCCCCTCCGCCGTTCGATACAGAATCACGTTGTCTCCCTCGCTTCTTCCTGCTCGCGCGTTCTTTCACTCACTGCCGTTCCTCGCAGACGCGCGGTGATCGCATCCACATCGTAAACACACCCGCCCCAGATCCCGCCGCTCGCTTCCACCATCGCCGCCCACAACCGCGTATCGTCCGGCAGAGCGGGATGCGGCCGCAGATCCGGGCGCGACTCCCGCGCTGTCAGCCGCCGCCGTCCTTCTTCCGCACCAAAAACCTCGCCGTTCTCTCCCACCAGATCAACCGTCGCGCTTAGCTTCTGGCGATCGATCCTGATCTCGACCGTGTCGCCTTCCCGAAGCTTTCCCACCGGCCCTCCCGCCAGTGCCTCGGGCGAAATATGCCCGATGCACGGACCCGTCGACACCCCACTGAAGCGCCCGTCAGTGATGAGAGAAACATGGCGGCAATGCGGCAGTGCCTTCAGCGCCGCGGTGATCTGATAGATCTCCTGCATTCCCGCGCCCAGCGGACCACAGCAGAGCAAAACCATCACGTCGCCCGCCACGATCTGCCCTTTGCGAATCGCCTCAATCGCGTCGCTCTCCAGCATGAACACGCGCGCTGGCCCGCGGTGAAAAAACACGCCGTCTTCGCGAATCAGACTCGGATCGATCGCCGTGCTCTTCACCACCGATCCCTCCGGCGCCAGGTTCCCCTTCGGAAAACACACCGTCGACGTCAGCCCCCGCGATCGCGCCCGATCCGGCGAGCAGATCACCTCGTCAGCATCGATCCCGTCCCGCTCGCGCAGATTCTGCTGCAGAGCGCGCCGCCGCTCGCTTTGCTCCCACCAGTCAAGGCACGCACCCAGCGTTACCCCAGCCGCCGTCAGCGCCTTAGTGTGCAGCAGCCCCGCGGCTCGCAAATGCAGCATCACCTCCGGCACGCCGCCTGCAAGAAACACCTGCACCGTCGCAAATCCACGTGGTCCATTCGGCAGAGCATCCACCAACCGCGGCACTTCACGGTTCACGCGCATCCAATCCGCCACCTCAGGCCGCTTGCGTCCCGCGGCATGCGCGATCGCTGGAACATGCAGCAGCAGATTCGTCGAACCACCGAATGCCGCATAGACGACCATCGCATTCTCAAAGGCTGCCTGCGTCAGGATGTCCTGTGTTCCCACCCCAATTTCCCGCAGACGCAGCAATGCCGCCGCCGAGCGCTTCGCTGCGTCGAGCCAGATCGCCTGTCCAGACGGAGCCAGCGCCGTGTGCGGCAATGCGAGTCCCAGCGCCTCACCCACAACCTGCGAAGTTGCCGCCGTTCCCAGAAACTGGCATCCACCGCCCGGCGATGCGCACGCACGGCAGCCCATCTCCGCTGCGTACTCCAGTGAGATTTGCCCCTGTGCAAAGCGCGCGCCGATCGTCTGAATCTTCCCCGCATCCTCGCCACTCTCGGGCAGCAGCGTCACGCCGCCCGGAATCAGCACCGCCGGCAACTCGCGTGACGACGCCAGCGCCATCATCATTGCCGGCAATCCCTTGTCGCACGTTGCGATGCCCAGCACGCCCGCTCGGGTCGGCAGCGATCGCATCAGCCGCCGCAGCACGATCGCCGCGTCATTGCGATACGGCAGCGAATCCAGCATCCCCGTCGTGCCCTGTGTGCGCCCGTCACACGGATCGGTGCAGGCTCCCGCAAACGGCACCGCATGCAGACCCTTCAGCGCCCGCGCTGCTTCTGCTACCAGCAATCCCACTTCCCAGTGCCCGGTGTGGAAACCGAGTGCTATCGGCGTCCCGTCTTCGGCGCGCAGTCCCCCATGCGTGCTCAGGATCAGGACCTCCGGCCCGCCCATCCGTGCCGGATCCCAACCCATCCCCGCATTCATGGTGAGCCCAAACAAATTTCCCGAAGGCTGCGTCAACAACATCTCGGGCGTGAGCGGAAGCGCACCCACCGGTCCCGGCGCATGGGTCGCCACTGCGCGCAGATCCAGCTCCTGCGTCTCCAGCACCTCACCCACAGGAATCGACGTCATCGCAACTCACTCACCTGACCACCCACGGGCAACCTGTGGCTACATTCAAATCCACAAGGCTACTGGCTACTGGCTACTGGCTGCCGCTCAGGCAACTTCACCCCGAGCAACATCACTCCCGACAGAATAAGCGAGAGCGACATCAGCAGAAACCCCGCCGCCGAGCTGCCCGTATAAGTCTGCAGTACCCCGACAAAATACGTTCCGAAGAATCCACCCAGCGCGCCGACGCAGTTGATGAGCGCCATCGTTTCCCCGGCCACATTGCGCGGCAACAACTCTGGCACCATCGCCCAGAACGGCCCGTACGGCGCATACATACAGCACGCCGACACAATCAGGCATGCGTACGCCACCACAAAAGACCGGTCCACCGTGAAGAACGATCCCGCCAGGGCCACGCCGCCCAGCATCAGCAGCGGCCATACGTATTTCTGCCGCTGTCCCCGCCGGTCGGAAAAGTGCGAGACCGTCATCATGACCCCGACAGATACAAGGTACGGAACTGCCGAAATCAAACCAGTCTTCCCCATCCCCGCCTTGGTCGCATTCCGTATCACCACCGGCAGCCACAACACAAATCCGTAAATCCCCACGCTCCAGAAGAAATAATTGATGCACAGGCGAATCACGTTCGGCTCACGAAACGCCGGCCAGAAATTTTCAAAGCGCGGCAACTGCCTCTGCTCGTGTTCGAGCGCCTCCTCCAGATCGCCCCTGGCTTCCACGCTCAGCCATGACACCTGCGCGGGATGGTCGCGCATCAGCACGAGCCAAAACACGCCCCATCCCACTGCAGCCATGCCTTCAAGGATGAACGCCACCTGCCATCCCCAGGCGTGAATCAGAAATCCCGTCAGTGCCGACATCCATAACACCGTCACCGGATTCGCCAGGATCATCAGCGCATTCGCTCGCGACCGTTCCGCACGCGTAAACCAGCGGGTCAGTACGATCAGCAGCGCCGGAAACACGAAGCTCTCCGCCATGCCCAGCAGCACGCGATCCGCCACCAGCATCCAGAAGCTTCGAATAACGCCCGTCAGCGCAGCAAACGCGCCCCACCCGATCAGCGCCACAAAGATCAGCAGCCGCGCGCTGTATCGCTGCACCAGAATGACGCCGGGAATCTGCGGCAGACAGTATCCAAGAAAGAAAAGCGCGCCCAGCAGCGACGATTGATACCCGCTGATGTGCAGCGTCTGCGCCAGCCCCGCCGCCGCCCCGAAGCCGTAGTTGGCACGATCCAGGTACGCCAGGCTGTACGTGATGAATACCGCAGGAAGAATGCGACTCCATCGCTTCCGCAGATCCGTCTCGCTGGGAGTGACCATCAGTTCCTTGTGTCCAGGCACCCCAGTAGATCACATCTGTTTCGTGAACGCTGAACGCCGAGCACTGAACGCTACTCCTCGTCTCCCTCTTCAGGCATATCCGACGGCGGCTTCGTCAGATTGATCCGCGCATGATGCGCAGCCGCCAGCACCTTGTTCAGCTCCGGCAACTGCTTCTCGCGGAATTCCTCCCACGCCGGCACAGCTTTCTTCCCTTCCTCCTGCACATGAGCCGCAGCCTGCGTTAGCGCTTCCGTCGGCGGATTGTCGGACTGCTCCAGCTGCCCATACAGCTGTCCCGCCTCACCGTTCACTTCATCGATGCCCGGACGATGCGCCGCATGATCCCCTTCAAGCACCAGCTTCAGCGCATCCTTATATGTCTGGAGTTGTGTACCAAGCGACGCGTTCTGCGGCGCGTTCATCTGCTCCGCCACGGCATGCGCGGCGAGATCGGCCTTCGCCACTGCATCGAGTGTCTGCGCCATCGTCATCTGCGCCGTATGCAGCGCTTCCAGATCGGCCGGCGAAGTGTGGACCCGCGGATCCATCTTCACCGTGATGGTTTGCGTTTCGCTGTGACCGTCCACCGTGATCCGCACCGTGTATTGGCCAGGCAAAACCAGCGGGCCCTGCGGATTCAGCGGCGTCCGGTGCGGCACCGCCGAAATCGGATACGAATACCGCGTCGCTGTCGGCGTGGTCGACCGCAGATCCCACACCCAACGGTGCATCCCCGCCGTCGTCGCCAGCGGTCCATGCACCATCGGCCAATACGGCGGAATCAGGTCCTTCTTCATCTCCTCCGGCGTCGGCGTCACCGGATCGTGACTCGAATACTTCCGCAGCACCGCACCATCCGAACTCAGCACTTCCAGCGTCACGTCCTGCGCGGGCGACTGCAGGTCGTAGTCGATCAAAGCTCCATCCGGAGGATTCTCCCCGCGCGGCTCATCCAGCGGCATTGGGGTGTCCGTGTACTCCGCACTCCGCACCCGCCAGGCATCGGCCGGCTTGAACAGCAACGGCATCTTCTCGCCCGCCTGCGCAGCGATCTCGCGCAGAGGAGCCACGTCGTCGAGAATCCAGAACGACCGCCCGTGCGTCGCCACAATCAAATCATCATCCTTCACCAGGACATCGCGCATCGAGGTGTGCGGCAGGTTGTACTCAATCGACTGCCAGTGGCCACCGTCATCGAACGAAACCAGTACGGCTTTTTCCGTTGCTGCATACAACAACCCCGGTTGCACCGGATCCGCACGGATCGCATCCACCGGACCATCCTCCGGCAACCCGGCACTGATCGACTGCCACGACTTGCCCCCATCGTGCGTGCGGAATGCATACGGCTTCATGTCATCGATGCGCATGCGATTCACAGCCACGTACGCCGTGTCGTCGTCGAACCGTGAAGCATCAATCTGCGCAATCCTGCTCCATTCCGTCAGTCCCGGCGGGGTGATCTGCGACCAGTTCGCCCCACCGTCCCGCGTGATCCACAGCAACCCATCGTCGGTTCCCGCCCAGATCGTCTGCGTGTTCTTGTACGAAGCCGCGACCGAATAGATCACACCCCGCCGCTGATTCTGCTGATCCGCCGGCAACTCAGGCAGCGACGCCGGC
>DASZYN010000475.1:0-4997 GCA_035545435.1 Acidobacteriaceae bacterium
CTCTCCGATCACGTTGAAGCCCATCGGATCGTCCTTCTGATATTCGACGTCGATATCGAACGTCAGCTTCGGCGTGATGCCGTGCTGGATCAGGCGGCAGATGCGGTTGTACTGTTCCGGCGTGATCGCCGCCATGGGCGGTCCGACCGGATCCTTCGGATCCTGCGATCCTCCATAGGACGCAAAGATCGTACCGCCGTCGCCGTTGTAGCCAGGGGTCAGCGCCACGGCCACACCCTCTTCCTTCAAGAAAGCGTTCACCTGGTTGCGCAGAACGCGCCCCGTCGGCGCTGCGGTCGAAAGCGTCGCCGGTGTGTATTCGCCGGGCCGAGGGGCCGCCCCTCCCGGCCGCAGAAACGCAAAGCCCATGTGTGCCGGATCCGGCGTCTTCGTGCGCGCCTCAATCTCCTCGTCGGTCAGGCGGCGCGCTTCTGGTTCCGTATGCAGCGTGAGCTCGCGCGGATCGAAGATCAGCACGATTTTGCCGCGCAATTTGCCTTTGTACTTGGCAAAATCGTCCGCCGAATGCAACGGCGCCAGCACCGCGTCCGCGGTTACCGGTCCGTTTGTGCCCGGAGTCCACGCCAAGGGAAACCCGATGAGCGAGGCATAGGCCGGCGTCTCCAGCGCCCCGTAATATTTTTTGATCTGCCACCCATCGCCGAACGGCCCCCACTTCTCCAGGTGCACATTTTGCAGTCCCCACGACTGCATCTGCTTCATCGCCCATTCGGCCGCCGCACGATGATTGCGGCTGTTGTTGACGCGCGGTCCATACACTTCGGAGATGTAGAACAGGTTCTCCATCACCTGCGAATGCTGGAAAGCCTCATTCTTGATCTGCGTCAGAGCGGCCAGGTCCACCTTATCGCCATCCTGTTCCTGTCCAGGCGCGAAGGAAGTCCACAACAGGGTCGTGGCGCAGGCGGCAGCGGCCAACCCGAGATGACGCAGGTTCACGATGATTTCCCTTTCGAAGATGAAGTTGCGTTGGACTGCCCGTGAAAACGGGGAAGCTCGGCGCTGTACATCCGAACCGCGCTTTCACAACTTGCTGCTGGAAATTCGGGGACGGTGACCAGGGTATTGAATTTAGTCCCATGATGCAAATGGAAAGTCCGCGGGCAGGGTCCCGCACCGCGATCTCAGTGTCTCTGCACCGGGGACGCGTTTGCCCAGACGGCGGTCCTCCTTGACGCTGGTTATTCCGGACACCAATAATAAAGGGTTGCACTCTTTATCAGTTTTCCCCACACACGCGGCTGCCACCGGCCGCCCCCAACTACGCAAAGAGGAATCCCCGACGTGATGAAATCCAGGGCTGGACAAGCGCGATGAGCACAGCAATCGCTGGACCGCGCGAACAGACTCGTGAACCCAGAGCGCCGAGTTTCTGGCAATCCACCAACGGCAAGAAAGCAGTCATGGCGGTGACGGGGGCGATCCTGTTCGGCTTCGTCGTCGGCCATCTCGCCGGCAACCTGCAGATCTTCGATGGGCCGGCGCGCCTCAATGCTTACGGCAAATTCCTGAAGAGCCTCGGCGAACTGTTGTGGATTGCCCGCGGCATTCTCATCGTCTCCGTGGTGCTGCACATCTGGGCGACGGTCCAGCTTGCGCTGCGCAACATGAAGGCGCGCCCGGTTGGCTATAAGGTGAAGAAGTCCGTTGCCTCGAACTACGCCGACCGCACCATGTACTGGAGCGGCCCCATCATCCTCGCGTTCGTCATCTTCCACCTGCTTCAGTTCACGGCAGGCACCCTGCATCCCGGGGCCGCCACCTTCAGCGACACCGACATCTACTACAACGTCGTCGCCGGCTTCAGCGTCTGGTGGGTCTCCGCCTGGTACATCCTGTCGATGATCCTTCTCGGCTTTCATCTGCGGCACGGGATCTGGAGCGCGTTCCAGACCCTTGGGGCCAATCATCCCCGTCACACGCCGGTGCTCAAACAAGCCGCGCTCTGGGTCGCAATTCTCATCACTGTCGGTTACATTTCCATCCCCGTGGCCGTGCTAGCCGGGTGGGTGAGGTAGACATGGCCATCAAGCTCGACGCAAGAATTCCCTCCGGACCGATCGAACAAGCCTGGGACAACGCGCGCTTCGAGATGAAGCTGGTGAACCCGGCGAACAAGCGGCGCCACCATCTCATCGTCGTCGGCTCTGGACTCGCAGGCGGCGCCGCGGCCGCCACGCTGGGCGAGCTCGGCTACAACGTGAAGTGCTTCTGTTTCCAGGACTCGCCGCGGCGCGCGCACTCCATCGCCGCGCAGGGGGGCATCAACGCCGCGAAAAATTATCAAAACGACGGCGACAGCATCTATCGCCTGTTTTACGACACGGTCAAAGGCGGCGACTTCCGCGCGCGCGAAGCCAACGTCTATCGCCTGGCCCAGAACAGCGTTCATATCATCGACCAGTGCGTCGCGCAGGGAGTCCCCTTCGCGCGCGAATACGGCGGGACCCTCGACAACCGCTCTTTCGGCGGCGCGCAGGTTTCGCGCACCTTTTACGCGCGTGGGCAAACCGGCCAGCAGCTCCTGCTCGGCGCGTACCAGGCCCTCGAGCGCCAGGTCGACGCCGGCCAGGTCACGATGATCCCCCGCACCGAAATGCTGGACCTGATCGTGATCGATGGACAGGCGCGCGGCATCGTGACCCGCAACCTCATCACCGGCAAGCTTGCCGTGCATCTGGCCGATGCCGTCATCCTGGCCACCGGTGGCTACGGCAACGTCTACTACCTCTCGACCAACGCCAAAGGATCCAACACGACGGCCATCTGGCGCGCGCACAAACATGGCGCGCTCTTCGCCAACCCGTGCTTCACGCAGATTCACCCCACCTGTATTCCCGTCACCGGTGATTACCAGTCCAAGCTGACGCTCATGTCGGAGTCGCTGCGCAACGACGGCCGCATCTGGGTGCCAAAGCAAAAAGGCGACAAGCGCAAGCCCGATCAGATCCCCGAAGCCGAACGCGACTACTATCTCGAGCGCAAATACCCCGCCTTCGGCAACCTGGTCCCCCGCGACGTCGCATCGCGCAATGCCAAAGCGGTGTGCGACGAGGGCCGCGGCGTCGGCGAAACCGGCCTCGGCGTGTATCTCGACTTCGCCGAAGCCATCGGCCGTCTCGGGGTCAATACCATCCGCGAGCGCTACGGCAATCTGTTCGACATGTATCAGCGCATCACCGATGAGGATCCCTACAAGGTCCCCATGCGCATCTATCCGGCCATCCACTACACCATGGGCGGGCTCTGGGTCGACTATCAGCTGCAAAGCACGATTCCCGGCCTGTTCGTGCTCGGCGAAGCCAACTTCTCCGACCACGGCGCCAATCGCCTGGGCGCCAGCGCCCTGATGCAGGGGCTCTCCGACGGCTACTTCATCATCCCCTACACGGTCGGCAACTACCTCGCGACTGCAAAACCGAAGCCGGTCAAGCCGGACCATCCGGCCGCGCAGGCCGCTCTCGCTGCAACGGAGCAAGGCATCGCGAAGCTGCTCGCCATCAAAGGCAAGCGCACCGTCGATTCGTTCCATCGCGAGCTCGGCAAGATCATGTGGGACGACTGCGGCATGTCGCGCAACGCGAAGGGGCTGGAGGAAGCCATCGGCAAGATTCGCGCTCTCCGCGAAGAGTACTGGCAGAACGTGAACGTGCCGGGCTCCGGCGACGATCTGAACCAGAGCCTCGAGAAGGCCGGACGCGTCGCCGATTTCCTGGAGCTGGGTGAGCTGATGTGCATCGACGCGCTCGACCGCGATGAATCCTGCGGAGGGCACTTCCGCGAGGAGTACCAGACGCCGGAAGGCGAAGCGCAGCGCGACGACGAGCATTTCAGCTATGTCGCCGCCTGGGGATGGACCGGCCCCGGCAATCCTCCTGAGCTCAACAAGGAGCCACTGGAGTTCGCTTACGTTCACCCGAGCCAGAGGAGCTACAAGTAATGAAAGTGACACTGACCATCTGGCGGCAAAAGAACGCAGCGGCCCAGGGCAAGTTCGTCAGCTACTCCGTCAACGTTGAAAACGGAGAAATGTCCGTACTGGAACTGCTCGATGTGCTCAACGAATCGCTGATCGAGAAAGGCGAAGAGCCAGTCGCCTTCGATCACGATTGCCGCGAAGGCATCTGCGGCATGTGCGGCTTCATGATCAACGGCGTCGCGCACGGTCCCCTGCCAGCGACGACGATTTGCCAGCTCACCATGCGTCATTTCAAAGATGGCGAAGAGCTGATCCTGGAGCCGTGGCGCTCCGCCGCCTTCCCGTTCGTGAAGGATCTCGTTGTCGATCGCCGCTCCTTCGATCGCATCATCCAGGCGGGTGGCTATGTCTCCATCTCCACCGGCAGCGCGCCTGATGGCAACGCGATCCCGGTCGGTAAAGAAGACGCGGATCGCGCTATGGATGCGGCGGCCTGCATTGGCTGCGGCGCTTGTGTCGCCGCGTGTCCTAATGGGTCGGCCGCGCTCTTCACCGGCGCGAAGATTGCCCACCTGGGAATCCTGCCGCAGGGCAAGCCGGAAGAAGACCACCGCGCCGTACGCATGGTGGCGCAAACCAACATCGAAGGCTTCGGCAGCTGCACCAATATCGGCGAATGCACCGGCGTTTGCCCCAAGGAAATTCCGCTGGAAGTGATCGCGAAGATGAACCGCGATTATCTTGCCGGCGCCTGGAAAGAGCGCAAAGAGGTGATCCACGCGATTGCGCCGGTGCGGAGTTGGGAGATGGAGAAGTAGCCATCCACTTCGGGTGCCCAAGCCCGCAGTGGGATGGGAGCCCTGTCGCGAAACGCGTACGTGCGGCCCGCACGCTACAATCCCCTTACGGATTCTTCAGCATGATGCCTCTGCGGCCACTCGCCCTCGTTGCCCTGACTTTGTCGATTCCACTTTCCTCCAGACCGCAGCCCACCGCAAAAATGGCCCACAAACGCGCTCCCCAGACCGCAGCCGCCGTTCATCGCTCCGCCATCGTC
>DASZYN010000476.1:0-3892 GCA_035545435.1 Acidobacteriaceae bacterium
GCGACGGCCATGGCGGTGATGGCGGCGGTTTCTGCGCGGAGGATGCGGGGGCCGAGGCTGACCGGCTTCCAGTTTTCCGCGTCGAACAGGGCTTCTTCTTCGGCGGTCCATCCGCCTTCCGGTCCTGCTGCCATGCAAATGGTTGGGATCTCGTCGCCTGAAGCGGCGAGGCTTTCTTCGAGCGCGTGATGGAGGGTAGTCGAGCGCTCCTGCTCGGCGAGCACCAGGCGCACGGACTCGGGATTCAGCTTCACGGCTTCTTTGACGGCGATGGGGTTCTCGATGCGCAGCACGTCGGAGCGACGCGACTGCTTCGAGGCTTCGAGCGCGAGGCGACGCCATCGTTCGGCGCGGGCCGAGGCGGCCTGGGCCAGATGCTTTTCGGTGCGGCGCGCGATCATGGGCACGATGCTCGCGGCGCCGAGCTCGGTGGCCTTCTCGATGGCCCACTCCATGCGGTCGAACTTGAAGACAGAAAGGAACAGCGTGACGGGCAGCGCGGGATCGGCCTCGACTTCAGCGACGAGATTGAATCGAACGGCATCTCCAGTGATGCCGGCGAGCACGCTGTGGAAGACGCGTCCGCCGGCGACCAGATCGAACTCCATACCAGGCTGGGCGCGGAGGACACGGATAAGATGAGTGGCCTGGGTGCCGGCGATGAAAGCGGTGGCTTCATCCCAGGTGTCGGCAATCCATCTGCGGCGCGTCATTCCTTCAGCGTACAGCGGCTGGTGCTGGAGGATTGGAGAAACAGCGAGAGACGGCGCGATGTTTCGATCGCCTGAAAAAGCGGGCCCAAAAGCATCGGGGGGACGCTCATCGCGTCCCCCCGAGGTGTTGCCGATGTCCTCTTACTTTTTCTTCGAGGACTTCTTGGCTGCCTTCTTCGCGCTCTTCTTAGCTGCCTTTTTTGCTGCCATGGTTTCTATTCTCCCTTGTTCGATGTCTACATCGAAGTCTGCAACATAAAATGCTGCAGTTAACGAATGTATAGAGTTCCTCGCATGGAGTGTCAAGGAAAAAATTCAAATTTTGTCTACAACTTTTCTCTCTCCGCGTTGCGATCTCACTCGCATGATGCGAACGAAAATCACAGCAGATGAAAATGGCGGAGCAACGCGAGCGTCAATCCACTGAAAATGTCGTGCCATGCATGCGCGATCATGCCCGGACGAAGACTCTTCCGCAGAAACACCAACATGCAAAACATCGCGCCGTACACGGTGATGGCGATCATTCCAGCCGCTCCTTCGTAACCGTGGCTGATACCGAAGAGGAGTGAAGAGCAGAGAACGCCGAGCCATAATCCCGCGCCGAGCGAGGAGAACTGGCGGAGCAGATAGCCGCGAAAGACGAACTCTTCGCAGAATCCGGCCGAACAGCTGAGCATCATCCAAAGCAACAGTTCGAGGGGCGTGCGGGGCGCAATGGACATGAGCGTCTTCTGCGGAGCGGACAATCCGGCGGCCTTCAGTGACAATCCGACGATGGCGAGGACGATCATCGCGGCGATCCAGAACACGCCTGCGGCGAGCCAATCCTCCATCAGCGCGTTCCACCCGCGGCGGAATCCGAGGAGCTCTGCAAAGCGAACGCGCTTCATGCGCAGCCCCCACCAGACGAGCAGGAGCAGCGCCCATTCCATGAGGATTCCGGAACTGTAGCGGACGAGGTGGTGTGCGGCCACCGCACCCCGATGCGCCGAGCGCGCCCCCAGGAAAGAAGCTGCGACGAGCAGCAGCACGATGAGCGCGGTATGCCACCATGGCGCGACGCGGACGGTGAAATTGCCGGGCGGGGCGGGCGGGCCACTGGACTGGATCTCGTGCATCTCACCCTTTCTGTCTGGTATCTTCCTCTGGATTCTACTCAGGGGTCTCGCGCATCGAATGAGTCAAGGGAGAACCATGGATCCGATTGTGATCGTCTCCGGCGTACGCACGCCGGTCGGGAAATTTCAGGGATCGCTGACTGACGTCACCGCCACGCGGCTGGGCGCGGTTGTGGTTCGAGAAGCGGTGAAACGCGCGGGGCTGCAGCCGGAGCAGGTAGATGAGTGCATCATGGGCAACGTGGTGTCCGCCGGGCTGGGACAGAACCCTGCGCGGCAGGCGGCACTGTACGGCGGGCTGCCTCCGGAAGTCAGCGCGGTGACGGTGAACATGGTTTGCGGTTCGGGGCTGCGCGCGGTGGCGCTGGGTGCGCAGTCGATCCAAACCGGCAACTCGGAGATCGTGGTTGCGGGCGGGATGGAATCGATGACCAACGCGCCCTATCTGCTTCCACAGGCGCGCAGCGGCTTCCGCATGGGCAACGCGACCGCCGTGGACGCGATGGTGAACGACGGCCTGTGGGATGTGTACAACGATTTCCATATGGGACAGACGGCGGAGCTGGTGGCGGAGAAGTATGGCATCGGCCGGGAAGAGCAGGATTGCTACGCGCTGCTGTCGCACAAGAAGGCGGCGGCCGCGTGGCGCGAGGGGCGCTTCGCTGCGGAGGTTGTGCCGGTTGAGATTCCGGCAAAGAAGAAGGGGCAGGCGCCGACGCTGTTCGAGCGGGATGAGTCGGTTCGCGAGGATGCCAGCATCGAAGCGCTCCGCGCGCTGAAGCCGGCATTCAAGAAGGACGGCAGTGTTACCGCAGGCAATGCGCCGGGCGTAAACGATGCGGCGGCGGCGGTCGTGGTTATGTCAGCCGCGAAGGCTGGAGAACTGGGGCTGACGCCGATGGCGCGGATCGTCTCCCACGCGACGAGCGGGATCGATCCCAAGTGGGTGATGATGGCACCGGTGAACGGAGCGCGCAAAGCGGCGGAACGCGCGGGCTGGAGCTTCGAGTCGATCGATCTGTTTGAGTTCAACGAGGCGTTCTCGGTGCAGTCGCTGGCGATCATGCGGGAACTGGGAGTGCCGCAGGAAAAGGTCAACGTGAACGGCGGGTCGGTGGCGATCGGACATCCGATTGGCGCTAGCGGCGCACGCGTGCTGGTGACGCTGATGTATGAGATGGTGCAGCGGAAGGCGCGGCGGGGGCTGGTGGCGCTTTGCCTGGGTGGGGGGAATTCGGTGGCGATGTGCATCGAGCGCGACTGATCAGCGTCCCTGACAGCCTGGGTTCAGCCTGAAGGTTCTTCCAGGTGACGAGTCTTTCGCGGGTTGTGAAACTCGTCTGCTTGGGCGACTCGCTCAGGACAGGCTTAAGGCATCTACCGTCGTGCCGCTGGCGTGGCAAGCTTCGCGGGAAAGACCGAATCATCCGGTCGAAGCACGAGTGTGGTGTTTCCGAAGTTTCTTTATGCGGAGAGAAGCAGGTCCCTCCGCTTCCCCTTCGCTACGCTCAGGGTCCGGTCGGGATGACAAGGTAAAGAAACTATCGAACAGGGCGGAAAAAGCAGGTTCCTCGGCTCACCACCCCCAAACTGAGATACGTTTGGGGCCCCCTTCGCTCGGAATGACAAGTCACTCGGGGCCCTTGGTGCGCTGGGGCCCCGTTCACTCAGAATGACGGACCGTTGATTTTGCAGCGAATGTGTTGGCCGCCACACTAGCATTCGATGACGTTGAGGGCGAGACCGGCTAATGACGTCTCTTTATAGCGGGATTGCATGTCGAGACCGGTCTGGTACATGGTGCGGATCACCTGATCGAGCGAGACTTTGTGTCCTTCGGTTTCGTTCATGGCGATGCGGCAGGCCTGGACGGCCTTGACTGCTCCCATGGCGTTGCGCTCGATGCAGGGAATCTGCACGAGGCCGCCGATGGGGTCGCAGGTCATGCCGAGATTGTGCTCCATGGCGATTTCCGCTGCATGCTCCACCTGATCATTGGTGCCTCCGAGAGCAGCCGCGAGTCCGCCGGCGGCCATGGAACAGGCAACGCCGACCTCG
>DASZYN010000477.1:0-3240 GCA_035545435.1 Acidobacteriaceae bacterium
CTCGATCTCCTGATCGGCGATCGACTGCGCGAAGCTCATGATGCGCTCGTGCTTCTCCGGCGTGATCGGCCCCGTCGACAGCCTCTCAAAGCAGGTAACCAGCGCGCGGCGAAAACTCACCAGCCCGTAGCCGTGCAGCCGCACGTTCTCCCGCTCCACCTCGTTGAGTTTTTCCCGGACCTGCTCGGCGGAATACTCCTTGTGATCCACGTAAGAGATGAACGCTGCGATGGCGCGCTCGAAGTAGATGTTGTTCTCCCAGAGCGTGTCGTCTGCATCGATCAGCAGGGTCTGGCCAGGCTCGATTCGAGTGCCTTCAGTCATCCTGTCCCTCAGGCTACCAGCAACGGAACCTGCATCTAACCGAGCGGCGCGGTGGTGCCGATTTGCGTACCACAAAGGTGTTAAACCGCAGCGCAACACTTTGTTAAATAGCGGGTTATGATCAGGTATCCACCTGAAATTTGTGCTTTGGTTCGGCCTCTCGATAACGGATGCGACTCTACTCCCCAACACGCTGCACGCTTAAGATCCTGGCGGTCCTCGCCTGCGCCATTTTCGCCTGTTCTTCGGCTCGCGCGGACGTCTCCCTGCTGCTGGAGGAGCCTTTTGGCCGTTTCGGCGCCATGAATCCCACCGGCCATGCGGCCGTCTGGCTCGACCGCGTGTGCGCGGACACACCCACTCACCTGCGTCCCTGCGAAGCGGGAGAACGCGGAGTCGTCCTCAGCCGCTACCACCGCGTGGATGGCTACGACTGGCTCGCAATGCCCCTGCTCGCGTATCTCTACGCCGTCGACGACCCGTCTGAGGTTCCCGAAAGCGCGACACCGAAGCTGGAGCTGAAGCTGCGCGATGCCTATCGCCGGGAGCATCTGGCAGATCTCGTACCGGACGACCCTGAGCATGAGATTCCGGGCGGAGACTGGATCCAGCTGGTGGGCGCGTCGTACGACCGCCGCATCTGGGGGTTCCAGGTCGCCACCACGCGCGAACAGGACGCAGCCCTGATTGCGCGCTTCAACCACCGCCGCAATATTTCGCATTTCAATCTGTTCTTCAACAACTGCGCCAATTTTTCGCAGAAGATCCTCAACTTCTACTATCCGCACGCCATTCACCGGAACTTCATCGCCGACCTGGGCATGATGACGCCGAAGCAGGCGGCCAAGTCGCTGGTCAAGTACAGCCGGCATCATCCCGAGACCGATCTGTACGCCTTTGTCATTCCGCAAGTGCCCGGCACCATCGACCGCAGCACGAAGGTGAATGGCGTCATTGAGTCGCTGGTGAAATCGAAAAAATACGTGTTGCCGCTGACGTATCTCAACCCGTGGGTGACGGGGGGCCTGGTGGTGGCGTATTTCGGCGGCGGGCGGTTCCATCCCGATCACCATGCCGCAATCTTTGACCCAACCCAGGATGAGGTCCCGGGGGTGATGATGCGTACGACGTCGTCAGCCGAAACGATCGGTTCGAGCGACGCTGCCCCGTCGCCTGCCCCAATGCGCGACGTGTCGAGCGACGAATTGCCGCGCCCCTGAGGCTCGCGCCTTTCGCTCGTCTCCGTTCGAGGTCCACCCACCACAAATCCTGCCCGCGACCCTCTCCTCCTGAGGGCGGAGGCCGCTCCAGTCGCGTATCATCAGTAGTTTGCCTCAGGAGGATTCATGCGCCAACCCTGGCTGGCTGCCGCCTGTCTGTCGATCGCCCTCACCCTTACCTGCGCCGCGCAGTCCAGCGCACCTGCTGCCGGTGAGCAGCAATACCAGCCGACTCCGGGCTACGACGCGACGGCCATGGATACCTCCGCCAATCCGTGTGAGGACTTCTATCAGTACGCCTGCGGCAACTTCGCAAAGCTGCACCCGATTCCGCCGGACATGCCGATGTTCGATCAGTTTGTGAATCTGTTCGAGTTCAATACCGCGGCGCTGCACGGACTGGTAGAGAAGGCGGCCGACGCCCACGCCGCCCCCGGCACGAACGAGCAGAAGATCGGCGATTACTACTCCAGCTGCATGAATACCGATGCCATCGATAAGCTCGGCCTGGCGCCCCTGCAGCCGGATCTGGCGCGCATTGCAGGACTGCAATCGAAGCAGGCGCTGCCCGCGCTCATCGCACACCTCAATCGCGAGTCGGTAGGTGTCTTTCTCGATTACGGTTCGCAGCAGGATTTCAAGGATGCTTCGCGCGAAATCGCCTACATCGACCAGAGCGGTCTGGGCTTGCCGGAGAAGGATTACTACCTGCGCACCGACGCGAAAAGCGAGGCGCTGCGCAAGGAGTATGTCGCGCATTTGACCAATGTGCTCAAGCTGCTGGGCGATGCTCCGGAGACCGCGCAGAGCGAGGCGCAGAAGATCCTGGATTTCGAAACTGCGCTGGCCAAAGCTTCCCAGGGCGTCGTGGAGCGGCGCGATCCGAACAAGATTTACCACATGATGGCGCTGACCAGCTTTTCCGCGACGGCCCCGGTGCTGGACGCCACGAAGTACGTGCAGATGATGGGCTCACCCGCGATCACAGAACTGAACGTGGTCTCACCGGACTTCTTCCCCGCGCTCAACAAAGCCATTGACGATACGGATCTGGACACGCTGAAGGCCTACATGCGCGTGCGCCTGGCGGACTCGCTTTCCATGCGCCTGCCGCAGGCCTTCGATCAGGAGCACTTCGACTTCTACGGGCGCAAGCTGACCGGCACGCCCGAGCAGGAGGCGCGCTGGAAGCGCTGCGTGCAGGCGACTGATTCGGCGCTGGGCGAAGCCCTGGGCCAGCTGTACGTGGCGAAATATTTCACTCCCGACATGAAGGCCGCAACGCTGCGCGAGGTCCACGACATTGAAGCCGCCATGGGCAAGGACATCGACCAGATCGACTGGATGAGTCCGGAAACGAAGGTCAAGGCGAAGGAAAAGCTGCAGGCCGTGGCCGACAAGATCGGGTATCCGGACAAGTGGCGCGACTACTCGAAGCTGGAGATGAAGCCGGACGACGCGCTGGGGAATTCGCTGCGGTCGCGGGAATTTGAGGTCGCCTACCAGCTGAACAAGATCGGCAAGCCGGTCAACCGCCAGGAGTGGCAGATGACGCCGCCGACGGTGAACGCATACTACGATCCGTCGATGAACGACATCAACTTCCCTGCCGGCATTCTGCTGCCCGCGTTCTACGACAAGGATGCAACCGATGCGACGAACTATGGACACATCGGAGCCGTTGTCGGGCATGAGC
>DASZYN010000478.1:0-3220 GCA_035545435.1 Acidobacteriaceae bacterium
TGCAGCTGCGCCGCATCACGCACCGTCAGCAGCAGCGCGTTGTACAGCGCCGCCTCGTCGCCGGCCACCGTGTTGCGCACCCCCCGCATGACCACGGATCGGTCGGTCGTCAGCAGCGTCGCTCGCGACAAATTCCGGCTGTAAGAATAGAACGCGATCTTGTTGGCCTCTTCCATGGTGCGCACGAAGCCCCCGATCGCATCCTGCGCAAAAACAAAGCCGCGATACATATAGTCGCTGGTGTCGAACAGAACAAACACGCTGGCGCCCGCAAGATGCGAGGCTTTGGGCAGTCCCAGCTGCACGGCCGAAGTCTCAGCCGGCTTGGGCGCGGTCTGTTGCTGCCCCGCCGTGTTCGTCCCCACCGGAGCACTGCCACCGCCATTCTCAGGAGCAGGATCCGTGCCCGCTTCCAGGATCCCGCCCGGCGCGCCGCCCTCCTCAAACGAGGAAATCTTCTCCGGGATCCTGTCCTCGGTCACAAGGAAATTCTCCGGCTTCAGCCCCGTGACGTAGTTCCCTTTCTTATCGGTCACAGCCACGTTCAGCTGCACCAGCACGACGTTGACGAAAATGCGCGACGAGCCGTTCTGGGCCGCCGTGCCTGGAACGACCGCGAGCGTTACCGCAAGAAGCGCACACAAACCGGAAATCAGGAACCATTTCATCGTCACTGCTCCGTGGAAGAACTCAGGGGCAGCGCCTGCGCGCTGCTCGTGGTGTTGGTCGGAATCGGACTCGCACCCGCAATCCGGATGCCCCCCTCGCGGAATTCCTCGCCCGTCTGCTCCATGGCTCGCAGAATCGCCGGCCAGTCCTCAAGGTCGGTGGCGAAAATTTTCGCAATCATGCGCCGGCTCAGTTCCGGAATCAGAATGTTCAGCGACTCCGGTGCGTAGCCCATCTCATCCGCCAGGCGTGCCCAGTAGAGATTGCTCGATTCCCACGATTCGCCCATCAACGCATACGCTTCGCCGGAATACGCCGGCAGCGGCTTGAGCGTCAGAATGGCGCACGCGTTCGTTTGTTCCAAAGTCGGATGCGGCACCCCGAAATCCTTCGAGAGACGCGCGGCGCTCCCATCCTCAGGGCTCTTGTGGATCAGCGCGTCCAGCTCCTGGCTCGCCTGCCCAAACGAAGCCGCCTCGCTCGGATACGCCTTGCGATATTCCGTCGCCAGGTAGAACTTCTCCGCCGGAGTGATGCCGGGCATCAGCCTCGTAATGTCCGCCGTCTGCAGCATCGCGTGCTGTGTCAGCTCCAAACGGCGTGGGCTCATCAGATCACTCAGAATGTTCACCAGCCGGCCGCGCAACTCCGCGTTGCCGGGCGCGGCTCGCAACAAATCCTCACCCGCCCGCTGGTACAGCGCTGCCGCGTGCAGTTCGCTGGGGCTCACATCCCACCAGCGTGGTTCGATCGCATCCACCAGAATGGCCGGCCCCGCCGCCTGCCAGATCAGCGCCTGCACGTGTTCCGGCGCGATAAAGTCCTCTTCCGCCGTCGCCAGCGCATACGGCAGATTCGCCAGAGAGCCGATCAGGTAAGCGCCTCCACCGGCCGTCACACCAATCCCGACCAGTTCAGGCGAATTCCAGATGTGCCCGTAGCCCTGGATCGAATTGCCCGAGAAATCATGCGAGCGCACGAACAGCGGATTGTTGTGCAGCACCTGAGCTCCCGGCGGCTCGTAGTACGCGTAGTTCAGCCCCACCAGCGTGTCCCGCAGGAACGGCAGCAGTTCGCCCCGCGCCACCTCCAGTTGTGCCGGCGTGCTTGCCCCCTGGATCTGCTTCGTCAGATCCGTGCGCACCTGCAGTTCTGCGTGACGGCTGCTGTAAATCTCCGGTGCCCACGCCGCTTTCTCACCCTCGCTGAAGATGGCGCGCGGCATCTCGAATTCCTTCAGATTCGCGGCCAGCGGAATCAGCTGATCCTTTACCGCCGACCCGTGTGCCAGCTGATCGATGCCGTCATACAGCGAAAACAGCGTATCCAGCGATACCAGCCGCTGATCGTCCAGCACCGAGCGAATCCGATCGGCGATCTGTCCATGCACCCGGCGCCCGGTGTCCGCGCGCTGCGCAGGACCCGCCATGAGCTCGATGATTTGATCTTCAGTGAGATTTCCCTGCCCGGCCGCGGCGTTCAGCGTCGCGCGCAACGAAGCGCGCGCCGCGTCAAATAACTGCACGGATGTGGAAGCCCCGATGAACGGATGAACCGCATCCTGCCACGACTGATTCATCGCCGCCGGCGGAATCTGCTGCTGGCGCGCCAGGATCTCCCACAAACCCACGTTTGCCTGCAGCGCACCCAGCGCATTCGCCCGCAGCGCCGGGTTATTGATCGCCGTCACCCCATCGGCAGCCTTCACGAACTGCACGATCGACGTGTCATTCAGCTCAGGAAATTCCGAGAACACCAGATACCAGCTGTGATACTCCGAGAACTTCTGTGCAATCAGCCGAACCGTACCCTGATCCAGGTGTGCGTTCGCCGGCCGCGCCGCATCGATCGAGCTCACCGTCAGATACATCTGCAGAGGCCCGGCTTCCGTGGGAAAGTTCGCGCAGGCCACAAGCGTCATGAGCAATTGCTCGGGACTGTCCCACGTCCGTGCGCTGCGCACCCACTGGCGAACCATCTTCGGCGTCGAATCCTGGCTGAATACGTCCTTCCACGTCGCCAGTCCGCCCGGAATGTAAGGCGTCCCGTCCGGCTGCCATTGCAGGCGGCTGAACAGGATCAGAAGATCCGCGTTCCGCGCGAAAACGCCGCGCGTTGCATACAGATTGTTCGAAGCTCGCCGGTAGACCTCATAGAGTTGCTTCAGCCGCGAGCCTTCTGTCAGATGAGCCTGTTGCGTGCGACCCACCCGCGAGAGCGCATCATAGTAGGCCCCCATCCATCCGCGATCCCGCGAATACAAATGCTCGACGAAGTCATCGGGATTCGATGGATTGGCGCCCACCAGTTCCTGCCATGCATGGTCCGCCTGCGGTCCGCCCGGAACCAGCACATGTCCGTCGCGAATCGAAAGCTGGCTTCCGTAAAAATCCAGCGCTGGTGCGATGGGCAGCATCCACCGCAGGCCGCGCCGCTCTCGCAGAGCCGAGCGTGTCCCCTCATCGTTCTTCGACAGCGCCCAGTACAGCGTATCCAGCTGGCGGTCGTGCAGCAGCGCGTCCAGCAGATTCGTCCCGCTCTTCTGGTGCCA
>DASZYN010000479.1:0-9996 GCA_035545435.1 Acidobacteriaceae bacterium
CCTTCGCCCAGCGCGCCAAGATTCTTGCCCGGGTAGAAGCTGAATGCCGCGGCATGACCCATCGTGCCCGCCTTCATCCAGCGATTCAGCTTGCCGGAGAAGTACTCCGCACCGTGCGCCTGGCAGGCATCTTCGATCACCTGCAGCCCGTACTCGCTCGCCAGCCGCAGAATCGAATCCATGTCCGCCATCTGCCCATAGAGGTGCACCGGCACGATCGCCGTCACCGGCCGCTGGTGCCGCTTGCTGATCAGTTTCCCCGAAGCGTCGCGCGTGCAGCCCTTCTCCAGGAACTCCTGCAGCCGCTCAATCGACATGTTGTACGTGTTCTTGTCCATGTCGACGAATTCCGGAATTCCGCCCGCCTGTGAGATCGACTCGGTCGTGGCAATGAAGGTGTTCGGCACCGTCACCACCACATCGCCCGGCACAATGCCGCATGCCGTGTACGCGAAGCGCAGCGCGTCGGTCCCGCTGTTCACGGCAACCGAGTGGGTTGTGCCGCAGAACGCGGCAAAGGCTTTTTCGAAATCCTCGACCATCGGCCCGCCCACAAAACCGGCGGTGAAAAGCGCACGGCGGAAAACTGCGGTGAGTTCTTCGGCCAGTTCGACGTGCGGGGTTACCAGATCGAGAAAGGGGATGTCATTAGACGCGTGCATGGTGGGGGTCCTCTTTGCTTTCTTCCATGGAACGAAGGATCCGGGCCGGGTTCCCGGCCACGATCGTGTTGGGTGGAACATCTTTGGTGACAACGCTCCCAGCGCCCACGATCGCGTTTTCACCTACAGTGACGTTGGACAGCACGGTGGCGCCCGATCCGATCGATGCGCCCCGGCGAATAACCGTTCTCTCGACCTTCCAGTCAGCTTCCGTCTGCAACTGCCCATCGGCCGCCGTCGCCCGCGGATAGCTGTCGTTGATGAAGGTCACGCCGTGACCGATGAACACGTTGTCCTCGATCACGACCCCTTCACACACGAAGGTGTGGCTGGAGATCTTGCAGCGCTTTCCCACCGTGGCGTTCTTCTGAATTTCCACGAAGGCGCCGATCTTGGTGTCGTCCCCGACCTCACAGCCGTAGAGGTTGATGAACTTCGACAACCGCACGTTGGTGCCGAGCTTCACATCATCGGCAATACAGTTAAAAGTGCTCATAGATAAACGAGAGATCCTCGCTTGCTGATGGATTCGCTGGCTGCTTCCAGCATCTTCACCACGCGCAGCCCCGCGCACCCGTCGTTGAACGCCTCTTTGCCCGTCGAGATGCAGTCCACAAAGTACGACAGCTCCTGGCGAAGCGCCTCAACCTGCTCCAGCTGCGGAGACCACATATCTCCCGACCGGTAGTTGACCAGCAACTTGTACAGGCCTTCGCTGTTGTTGATGTTCACGCCCTTGTCGTAGACCTTCACCTTCTCGTCGTTCTCGAGGTCGTTCCACACCAGCATGCGCTTCTCGCCGCCGATCAGCGTGGTGCGCACCTTGACCGGCGACAGCCAGTTCACGTTGATGTGCGCGATCACGTTCTCGGGAAAATACAGCGTCATGAACGCCACGTCTTCGTGGGAATTCAGATGGCACTGTCCGGTGGCGACGACCGCTTCCGGGCTGCCCTCGATCACGTGGTCCATGATCGACAAATCGTGCGGAGCCAGATCCCACAGCACGTTGATGTCATGCTGGAAAAGGCCCAGATTGACGCGGGTGGAATCGTAGTAGTAGAGCTTGCCCAGCGCGCCTTCGCGCAGCAGCTGCGAGATCTTCCGCACCGCCCCCGTAAACAGGAAGGTGTGATCCACCATGATCCGCAGATTCTTCTGCAGGGCAATGTCGATCAGCTTCTCGCCCTGCGCCACGTTGCTGGTGAACGGCTTCTCCACGAACACGTGCTTGCCGTTCTCCAGCGCCGCCTTGGCCAGCTCGTAATGCGTCCAGACCGGTGTAATGACCGCAATCGCATCGATGTTCGGAGAAGTAATGACCTCCATCGCATCGGAAGTGATGTGGATGCCGGGGTAGGCCTTGTGAGCCCGTTTCTGAGCGGCGGGACTGAGTTCCGCAATTGCCGCAACCTGAGAGTCTTCGAGGGAGGCGAGATTTCTGACGACGTTCGGCCCCCAATAACCGTAGCCGATTACACCAAAGTTCACGGGAGTGTCACCACACTTTCCAGGACTGCTGACAAACGAAGAGCGCACCACCTCCCGGTGGAGCACCAAAGGACAAAAGAAACGAGAAAGGAATTCGGGAGCCCGCAGGAGCGGGCGAACCTTTAGTAGGCTCCCTTAATGACCGCGGCCGGCGTGCGCAGAAGGATCTTGCAGTCCAGCCACGGCGACCATGAGATCGCGTAACGCAGATCGAGCCGCACCATGTCGTCGAAACGGACCCGGCTGCGTCCGGTCACCTGCCACAGGCCGGTGATCCCCGGCTTTACCTGCAGCACGCGCCGGCGATGCCAGGTCTGGTAGGCCGCCAGCTCGTAAGGAAGCGGCGGGCGAGGACCCACCAGCGACATGTCGCCCCGCAGAACGTTGAAGAACTGAGGCAGCTCGTCCAGGCTCGTCTTGCGCAGGAACTTGCCGATCGGCGTGATCCGCTTGTCGCCCGCCAGCTTGAATACCTGCTGGCCATTGGCCGTCTGCACACCCTGCGCCACACCGGCAATCAGCTGCTTCACATATTCCCGGTGCTCGCTCGTATCGTTGTTCACCTTCATGGAGCGGAACTTCAGGAACGTGAATCGGCGGCCGTATTGCCCGATGCGATCCTGCCGGAACAGCACAGGACCTTTCGACGTCAGCTTCACCGCCAGCGCGATGATCGCGAACAGCGGCAGGCAGGCAATCAGCATCAGGCTTGCGCCCGCCACATCCATGGCCCGCTTCACGCGCAGCAGCACACGCTGGTTGTTGTTGGGAATGAACAGATCCGGATACAGAATCGGATCGCTCGGACGCCCCGAGCTGTCACTCTCCCAGTCATCGGGGAAGAAGTGGAACGAGAATGTGATCTGATTGAAGCGCTCCAGCGTCACTTCCTGCTGCAGAGCGGTGCTCACTCGGCCGAGGATCGTGCTGAGTACGGAGTTCTTGTCACTGATCACCAGCCCGGTAAAGATTACCCCCACCGTGCTGCGGTTCTTGTACCAGCCCACCACGTCGGTCTCGCGCGTGGAAGACTGCATCGCCGCGACGATGCCGGTCAGCGTCTTGTCCGAACCTTCGGGGGTGTCCGGACCGGTGGCCTCCAGCAGCATGAGCAGGAAAGGTTCTCTCGACCGTTCCGTGCGCTTTCGTTCAATCGCGATCCGCCGCCGGAACGCTTCCTCGGCTAGCACGTCGCGGTCTACGCTGGCGGTCGTATCGAAAATGGGGTCTACGATGTCTGTGATTTTATTCATCCTTGGCAGAGTCACAACTCGCTCCTCTCTCGAGCATCGATCAATGTTCGAACATCAGGTGCGAAAAATAGATAACGGTCCTTTAGAACTTACTCGCACTGGCTTTACTTCGGCTCATGTTTTCCTGACTGCATCGATCTCCGGTTCCCGAGTCAACCGGCCCTGCTGGCGCGAACGAAGTACCCGTCCCGCCCTGAAATTCATGCAATTTCTAACTCGACCCTTTGCCGGGCCTTGAGTTGTAGTAGTAATCCGCGTGCGGCGTGTTATTGGAGGAATTCAGAATGGCGCCGATCAGCTTTTGCGACTCCAGCGCGTCCACCGCTCTCAGCATCTCGCGCTTTTCGCTGACGCCCCGCCGCGTGACCAGCAGAACTCCGTCACACAGCCGCGACCACACGCTGGTATCGGCCAGAGGCAATACCGGAGGAGAATCGATCACGATCCAGTCGAAAAGCTCCCCCAGCTGATCCAGCAGACGCGACAGCTTCGCCGACTGCAGCAGCTCCAGCGAATTGGACGGCGCGCTCCCCGCGGTCATGAACCACAGCCCCGGGCCCTCAAGCAGATAAATGCTGTCCTTCAGCTCGCGATCTTCCCGCAGGAACTCCGAGAGCCCCGGCCGCGGCGCCAGCCCGAACATCGGCGCCATCGACGGCCGCCGGATATCCCCTTCCAGCAGCAGGGTTCTCTGCGGCGCGCGCAGCGCCAGCGAGCACGCCAGGTTCGCCGAGCACATGCTCTTGCCTTCCTGCGGAATCGAACTCGTGACCAGAACCTTCTTGAGCGGCCGGTCGCGCCGCAGGTTGCGCAAACGCACCGCCAGCAGACGAAACGCTTCCGCCGCCGCGCTGTCCCGGTCCGAGATGCTCACCAGCCGCCCCTGCGCCGGAACGGAAACGCGCAGCATCTGGAACTGGTCGAAGATCGCCGGATGCTCCCCGGCAAGTGCAGGCTCCGCCGCCGCGGCTGCGGAACTGCGGCTGCCATGGGCTGCCCCAGACGCGCCGTTGGACGAACGCCCCCGCCCATTGCGCGCCACGGTTTTCTCCGGCTTCTCCGGTTTTTCCGGCGCCGCAACCTCATATTCAGGTGTGGCGTTTTCGGCAAAATCGGACAACGCGCGCTTTTCCGCGTGGCGCAGCAGTTCAGTCGCATCCGCTGCGGCAGGTCCTTTATCTCCCGACCGTTCGGATTCTGAACGCTGCAGGGCGTCAAATATTCGGCTCATACTCACTCGTTTCGAGAGACACAGGCAAATTCAACTCGGCGCTGCGCGCTGTCGGTTTGCGCAACGCTGAATACAAGTCGCGAAGAACTTTCGCAGCTTGCTGGACGTCCATTTCGTTCTGGGTTCCGCTTCCTCCCGGCTCGCTGAATTCTGAGTCGAGACGGAACTCCCTGGCCACGTCGTCGACGATATCCGCCGTGATGGCCGGTACCTGTCGCGCGTAGGCGGTAATCAGTGCGTTTTCGCAGATGGTGTTGATCAGCCGCGGGAAACCCCGCGAATGACGATAGACCGCCGCAACCGCATCGGCCGGAAAGATTCGCTTCGGATCTCCCTCCGCTCCTGCCACCTGCAGGCGATGGGCGATGTAGTCCCGCGTCTCTTCGGCGTCGAGCGCCGTCAGCTGCGCGCGCAGCGCGATTCTCTGCTTGAGCTGCCGCAGTCCCACCGAGTCCAGCTTCTCATCCAGTTCCGGCTGCCCCACCAGCACGATCTGCAGCAGTTTGTCGTCCGTCGTTTCCAGGTTCGACAGCAGCCTGACCTCTTCCAGCAGCTCCTCGGACAGGTGGTGCGCCTCATCGATGATCAGAACCGTCGTCAGCCCCTTCGATCCGCGCGACACCAGAAATTGCCCCAGGTCCAGCAGCAGCTCGCTCTTGTTCTTCCCCGATGCCGGAAGCCCGAAATCCGCCAGAATGTATTGCAGAAACTCCGTCGGTGACAGCCGGCTGTTGAACAGATAGGCGTAAGCAATATCCTTGCTTTCCTTCAGCAGGCGAAGCAGACACCGCAGCAGCAGCGTCTTGCCCGTTCCCACCTCGCCGGTCACCACCACAAATCCCTTGTGGCGTCGGATCCCGTAATGCAAAGCGGCCAGAGCTTCATTGTGCCGCCGGGTCGACACAAAATACGTCGGGTCCGGCGTCAGATCGAACGGGTTGCGGGCGAGCTTAAAAAAAGCCTTGTACATGAAGGACGGCGCCTAGCCGTGCAAGTAACTGATTGCGGATCCTGCGAGAATCACCATCGCCACAACCGTTGCCGTGGCCCATCCGATCAACATCTTTCTCCGGTTCACCTGCTCGTCGATTGCATTGCTGACCGTCGGAATTTCACAAATCACCGGCACCGGCAGCAGGTCGCTGATCTCCGATTCGGAGTGCAGCCGGTCGTCCATAAACTCGAAACCGGCCACCGAGGCCGCGCCGAACACCAGCCCCACAGCCAAACCAACCCCGCAGAACAACAGCCGATTCGGAAAATCCGGCTTGGCCGGCAGACTCGGCGGATCGAGCAGCTGGAATCGCTCGCCCTGCTGCATCTGCTCCATGTTGGTCGCCATCTGCGACTCCTGCATCTTTTTCAGGATGTCGTTGTAGTTGGCCTGCGACTGATTGTAGCCGCGCTGCAGATCGGCCAGCCCCTGCACGCTGCTCGGCGTGGCGTTGATGCGCGCCTCGTACTCGTTGATTCTCACCTTCAGAGAATCGATCGCTTTCTGACGATTCTGGATTGCCAGATTGTCCGCCTGCAGTTGTGCCTGCAGCTGCGCCACCGTCAGACTGTCCGTCGTCTTCTCCCCTTTTTCCCGCGGAGACGCCATCGCCTGCTTTCGCTGCTGCTCCACCTGCGCGATCTGCGCCTTCAGCTTCACCACATCCGGATAGCTGTCGGTGTACCGCGAGGTCAGATCCGTCAGCTGATCGCGCAGCTTCGCCAGCTGGATATCGATCGCCTGCACGCTGTTGGGATCGAGCACCTCTCCGGAACGGACTGCAACCACCGGGTTGGCGCGATACTGCTCGATCTCCGCCTCATGCAGAGTGCGCTGCTGGTTTGCGTTGTTCAGCCCGTCCTGCTCGTTGTTCAGTTGCGACTGCAGGCCGCCCAGAATCGCCAGGTTGCTCTGCACCGAGTCCGGCAGCGCTCCGATATGCGTCGCCTGGAAGTTCTTCACTTTCGCTTCCTGATCGGCCAGCGTCTGCGCCGCCTGATCCAGCTGCGATTTCAAAAACCGGGTTGTGTCCGCCGATTGCTGGTACTGGTTCTTCTGGTTCTCGTTGATGAACAGCTCGGCCAGCTGGCCGGTCACCGCCTGCGCCACGCGTGCATTGTCGGACGAATAGCTGATCTTGAATCCGGTCACGCTGTTGTGCGTATCGCGCACCAGATCGATATCGATCGCTTTGGTCATGGTCGCGACTTTGTCGTCGTCGCTCTGCGGCTTGCCCCCGTCATCGTACAGATGCATGCCGTTGATGATCGTCAGCAGCCGCGTGCGGCTCAGGATCTCCTGCTGCATGGTCTGCAGCCGCGCCTGCAACGCGCTCTGGTCCGCCGCCGCATCCGCCACGTTCCGCGGCAGCGAAGGCTCCTGCACCAGGATCTGCGTGCTCGATTTATACCGCGGGGGAAGAAACCAGCTTACCGCCCATACCAGAAGCCATCCCGCCAGCAGCGGAATCAGAAAGTACATATGGCGCCGCCGCCCGATGTCCAGATAGCGTCCCAGGTCGAACTTACTGGCTTTTTCTTCTTCAAATACTTCTGACATATTTATCTTCCCAAAGGCCGGGTGAAGTGATAACTCACCGCGCAGAATTCCCGGTTGCTGATCGGAATCGGGGACAGCGAAACGACCGCTTTGTAAACCTGATCCATCCAGTTGTAACCGACATCGATCTTCAGATTCTTCGTCAGCATATGGCTGGCCGAAACCCCGGCCGCCAGCGTGTGCCCGCCCGGCACAACGAAAGCAAACTGCGGCGTCGCGCTCTTGTTCTGCGTGTATCCCCCCGAGAAGCTCACGTCCCACGTGGGCCGCAGCTGCCGCCGGAACTGGATCTCCGCGCCGTCTTCCTCGTACGCTCCGGGAAGACCGCCGCCCCCCGTCACCGCCCGCGTTATGCTGGCCGACGCGCTCGAATGATGCGCCTGCCATCCCAACGACACCGTGCCGGCCGGGGTCCATTGCGAGAGCAGCGCCTCCGGGTACTGAATGATGCTGTAGTGCTCCGGCCCCGCCGTAATCGAGATCGAAAACGTGCTCTGCGGCAGGGCGCGCAGATAAATCGTGTAGAACCCGAAAATGTTGTCCTGCTTCATCACGTTATCGACGCCGTTAACGTAGCTCACAACCTTCCCGTGCTGCGCGTTGGCGCCCAGATACTGCCGCCGGCTCAGCCGCTGCGTCACGAACGCCCCGCCCTGATAGGAGGTCGCGTTGTAAAGTCCCGTCACCTGGCGGTTATCCGGATAATCCAGATTGCTGAAGTTGGCCGACAAGCCGATCATCCCGTTGGTGCCCGTCTGGTTCGTCAGCTGCGCTGCGGCCGTGTTCATCAGCCGGTCCGCAAACGGCGGAAGCACGCCGCTGGTCTGCGTCGGCACTCCTCCCGAAATTCCCTGGCTGGTCCCGAACGGCTGATTGAACAAACTCGAACTGCGGTCGAAATTGTCCGACAGATCCAGAACCGTATGCGTGCCCATCTGATACTGTAGATCCGCCGTCAGATTATGGTCCATCGCGTTGAAGACCGTGCTGGGCTGATAGAACGTGAATCCCGGGCTGTAGTTCAGCACCTCGCGAAGCCGCGTCGAACTCCGGTTCACGCTGATCGTCGGCCACAGCGAATAGATCATGTCCCCCTTCGATACGCCCGTGTAGCCGCCTTCTACGTTATCGTCGTAAGCGACATTCGCCGTGGCGCCAAGAGTCATGAAATTCCTGCGCTCCTCCGACCCCGTCAGAATCGGATACGTCTGCCCGCTCACCGGCGGTGGCGTCAGCATCCCGTCGTTCGCCAGCGGGTTGTCTGGCTGCTCGTCGGTCCCGGTGCTGGTCCCGGGGTTATCGGTGCCCGTTCCCGTGGCCTGTGACCATGCGGGGATCGCTGCACACAGCGCCAAAAGCAGAACAATGCGCGGGGTCATAGTCAGTCTCATGGAACGACGACTGTGTCTCCCGACTGCAGAAGAATATTCTGTTTCGGGTTCTTGCCCTTGATGAAGGCGCTGTAGTTGAACGAGAGCCGCGCCTCAGTCCCGTCCGGCTTCTGGTGCAGCACGTAAATCGATTTCTTCTTCGCAAAATCGCGGAAACCGCCCGCCGTCGCGATCGCATCCACAATCGTCGTCCGCGCCGCCAGCGAATACGACCCCGGCCGCGCCACTTCACCCATGACATTGAACTTCAGGCTGTTGATCTTCAGCACCATCACCGTCACGGCCGGCTCGGTGATGAAGCTCCGCAGCTTCGTCGTGATCTCGTCTTCCAGCTGCACCGGAGTCTTGCCTGCCGCCTGGATCTCTCCTACCAGCGGCATGGAGATCTTTCCGTCCGACCGCACCGTCAGCTGCTTGCTGAGCTCCGTCTCTTTCCAGACGTCGATCTCAATCATGTCGTCGTCGCCGATCACATAGGTGCTGTTGTGGGCGTGATTGAGCGGTGAGGGAGTCACCTGATCAGAAGAGGCTTCCGGAGCAGAAGGCGAATCGGGAGTCGAATTGCTGGAAGCCACCGTCTGCGCGGGCGTTAAAGCTGCAAATGCAAAAAACAGAACGCTTCCTGTAACCAGGGCATAAACAGTATTCAGTTTCATAACCTGCAACAACCTCTTGGGGGAACCATCGGGCGAACAGCCTGAGCGCCCCTCCTGCTGTACTGGGTGATTGTGAGCCGGTCAGGCTCTTGGTATCAGATTTCTGAGGAGCGTTGTCCTATCTTGCCTCTTAATTCGGACCAGCGAAAGGGAAATTCTTCTGGAAATCTCCAATTCCTGTTTCCACGATTCCACCCGGTGAACTTTTCGGGTTTGCGGCGCCCACCGGCTCCACGTCCGTCGCCGCAACCTCCACCCCCACCGACTGGGCCAGCATCTCAACCGAGAGCACCAGACGGTAGAGGTTCTTCTTACGTACCAGGATTCCTTCAACCCCTTCCAGAGACCCGCGCGTCACCCGGACCCGCTCTCCAATCTTCAGGAACGGGTGCGGTTCCACTCGATACGAGCTCTGGACCGCCCGTCGAATCGCATCGATTTCCGGCTCCGGTACCACCTCGATCTTCTCGCCGCGCGACAGGATCATATGGATCCCAGGCGTGCTCACCACCTGCAGCCGCCGGCTCAAAATTCCGCGAACGAAAACGTACCCCGGAAAAAGCGGCAAAGAGATGAGCTTCTGCCGGTCCTTCCACCGCCGCAAGGTCTCGTGCAATGGCAGGAAGACATCGAAACCCTTCCCCGCCAGCACCTCGGCAACGGTCTTTTCGTGCTGGTGCTGCGTGTAAACCGCCCACCAGGCGGGTGCGTCGGCGAGATCCTCGGTGTTGGCTGCGCCCGGCATCTTGTTCGCTCCA